>NZ_FUXM01000022.1 GCF_900167165.1 Carboxydocella sporoproducens DSM 16521
ACCGTATTCTCATTTATGATGATAAAATAAAAATAGAGTGGAGCTTCATCTAGCTCCACTTCTTCCTTTTTAGGCAACAACAACACTCCACATGTGCAGTATGAGGAAACATATCCACTGGTTGGACCCACTTCGGTTCATAACCCAGTTCCTGTAATCGGGCCAAATCCCGGGCCAGGGTAGCCACATCACAGGCTACATAAACAATTCTTTCCGGTTTCATACCCGCCATGGCTTGTAGAGCAGGAAGCTCCACCCCGGCTCGTGGGGGGTCCACCACAATCACCTGGGCCCGGTAACCTTCCCGCTCCCATTCCGGTAAAATCTTCTCTGCCAATCCCACTCTAAAACTGGCATTGGTTATCCTGTTAATGGTCGCATTCACCCGGGCGGCAGCAATGGCTTCAGCCACTACCTCTACTCCGCGAACCTCGGCAGCCTGCCGGGCCATTAGCAGAGCAATAGATCCCACACCGCAATAAGCATCAATAACTTTTTCTCCTCCGCTGAGAGCTGCTGCCCCGGCTGCCTGCTGATAAAGGACCTCTGTCTGCCGTGGGTTTACCTGCAGGAAAGCTGCCAGGGAAACCTGAAATTTTAAACCCAGTATCTCTTCCTCAATAAAGCCAGGTCCTGCCAGTGTTTGGTTTTCTCTGCCTAATATCTCGCGCGTTTTTTGCTGATTAATGTTCCAAACAACAGTAGTGACACCCTCCTCCCCTAGTAATTTGGAGGCCAGTTCCATTAATCTTCGCTTCAAGCTAACCTCAGGAACAGTTACCAGGCCCACCATAACCTGCCCTGTAACTGTTTGCCGTAAAATAATATGTCTCAGCTGCCCGGTATGGTTACGCCAATCATAAGGCAGGATATTAATCTCATTCAGGAGATGCTCTATTTTATTCTTAAGCTGATTTAGTCGGAGTGGTAATAGCAGACAGTAATCAATGGGAATTATTTGCTGGCCCCCGCGCTGGAAAAAACCCAGCCTTAACCTGCGATTTACTTTAGTTACATGCCAGACAACCTTATTGCGATACTGCCAGGGCTCTACCATGCCCAGTACTGACCTGACCTCAACTTTTCCCAGATCTAATTTACCAATCCGTTTCAGGGTATTCTGTACCAGTTCTCTTTTTACTGCCAGCTGAGCTGAATAAGCCAGTTGCTGCAACTGACAACCCCCGCACTGTTCAAAGTAAGGGCAATGGGGCTGGCAGCGTTCAGCCGATGGTACATGAAGATTTATTATGCGAGCCCGGGCCCAGCTCTTTTTTTCTTCTGTTACTTCAATTTCTACTTCCTCTCCTGGCAGGGCTCCTGGTACAAAATAAACCTTGCCTGCCAGGCGTCCTACTCCTTCGCCTTGATGGTTAATATCAGTAATAATCAGTTTCATTTTATCCTCCTGACTTAGACATGCCTTTAAAAATACCTCTATGCTCCCAAATTTTTTCTGCCAGGAAAAAGTCCAGGGCTGTATCAATGTCGATAGACTTCCAATCCTCCATTATGTATGCCCCTATCCGAACCGGACTTTTTCCTCGACGGATAAATTCACTGCGATAAATATAGATTGCTCCATTGGGACGAAAAGCCGGGGCTAAATCCTGACTGCGCAATGAGCCCTGGTAATCAAAAAAAGGCTTTACTTCCCCGGTAACAGCAATGGTTTTGTACCAGTAGGGATGGATATTTGAGGGACAGAGGCTTATTACCAGGTCCCATTGTCCTTTTCGCATTTCCTGTAATGCCAGGCTGATATCCTCTGATTCCCTTAAAGGGGAGGTTGGCTGCAATAAAACTATGTACTCGGGAAAAAAACGTTCCTGCTCAACGAACTCAAGCGCATGTTTAACCACTTCCAAAGAACTGGCTTCATCTGTTGCCAGCTGAGGCGGCCTGATAAATGGCACCTCTGCCCCCCAGGCCCTCGCAACAGCAGCTATTTCTTCATCTTCCGTAGAAACAATTAACCGGCTAATTTCCTTACAAGCCAGGCCGGCACAAATAGTATGGGCTATCAATGGTTTATCGCCAAACTTTTTTATATTTTTCCCGGGTAAACGTTTAGAGCCTCCTCGCGCTGGAATTAATCCGAGAACAGTCAATTTTTTCACCTGCTTTTATAAAAAAATTGTTATAATAAAAGTAAAATCTCCCAAGGAGGGGATATGATGAAAAAACGGATCGTCATTTTAGGTGGTGTAGCCGCTGGTATGAGCGCAGCGGCAAAAGCACGGCGTACCGATTCTGATGCTATTATTGAAGTGTACACCAGCGAAGAATTTATTTCATACGGTGCCTGTGGACTCCCTTACTTTCTCTCAGGGGTTATCCCTTCTTACGAAAAACTGATCGCCCGTACCCCGCCCTTCTTTGCCCAGCAAAATATCCAGGTTTTTTTGAACCATAAGGGCCTGGCGATAAACTCACAGGAACTAACCTTACAGGTTCTCGATCATGAATCTAACCTGGAAAAAAAAGTATCCTTCGATGCTCTCGTCATCGCTACCGGTGCCCGTCCTATTATCCCCCCGCTCCCTGGCATTAAAGCAGCCAATATTTTTACATTGAAAACTATCCCTGATGCTCTGCGCATCAAAGATTATATTCGGCGCTTTCAGCCCAGGAATGCAGTGATCGTCGGGGGAGGCTATATCGGGTTAGAGGTAGCAGAAGCCTTTATTCAGCTGGGGTTGAAAACCACCATCATTGAACTGGCTCCCCAGGTTGCTCCCAATCTGGATGCCGACCTGGCTCAACTAATCGAACAAGAGCTTTTACAACATGGTGTTGAAGTCAAAACCGGCCATAAGGTTCTAGCTTTCGAAGGAGAGGAAAGAGTAACCAGAGTAATTACCGACCAGGGCCCTCTACCCGCTGATTTGGTCCTCCTAGCCATTGGCGTGACCCCTAACTCAGAAATTGCCGAAACGGCCGGAATTAAGCTTGGCCCTAAGCAGGCTATCCTCACTGATAACCAGCAGCGTACTAATTTACCTTATATTTTTGCGGCCGGAGACTGTGCCACTGTTTATCATCGCCTCTATCAAGGACCAGCTTACATACCATTAGGTACTACCGCTAATAAACAGGGCCGGGTAGCTGGCAACAACGCGGCTGGCGGACAACTGCAATTCGACGGTGTACTGGGGACAGGCATTGCCAAAATCCTCAACCTGGAAGTAGCCCGTACCGGTCTTTCCACCCGCGAAGCTACTCAGCTCAACTTAAATTTTAACACAACTGTAATTAAATCGCGAACAAGGGCTGCCTACTACCCGGAATCAACCCCGATTACCATTAAATTGCTCTGGCAAGAGGAAAACAGGCGTCTTATAGGGGGACAAATTGTCGGAGGCCCTGGCTCAGGTAAAAGAATCGATGTTATTGCTACAGCTATCAGTGCCGGTATGTCCGTTGATGAATTCCGGCAGCTGGATTTAGCCTATGCCCCGCCTTTTGCCCCGGTCTGGGACCCCCTTTTAATCGCCGCTAATCAAGCTGATTAAGCGAGAGAGGCGATGAAGTAAACAATAACTTCATCGCCTGTTTTTTACATCAAGGCTTGTCTTAATTTTTTCCACCTTAGCTCATTTTCTGTTCTAATCAGTTCAACCAGAATGAGGTTTAAAACCGCCTCCATAAAAATCCCCCCTCATAGTCATTATACTACTGAACCTGGTTTCCTGTCAGGCTGAGCTAAACCCGATAAATCTTTATGTCTGAGCTTGTTCTCAAGTTTCTCCAGCTTAAGTCCCTGTCTAGCACAGATGCAAAGCAGAGCCCGAAAATTTTCATCCATCTGGATGATACTTTGCTGAACTTCGGTCATTTTATTGATGATATTCTCTTCAACAGTGTCCAGCTGTTCCTGTAAATCCATGCCCCGGTCTTCCAGGTCCATGATTCTTTCATCCAAATAATACAGGCGATCCTCCACATCATCTAGCCGTTCCTCCACCAGATCAAACCGGGTTTCCAACCGTTCCAGTCGTTTTGCCAGCATGGCTTCCAGCTCATTTATCCTGGATACCATCATAGCCTGTTCACTTTTTGGTTCTTCTGTAATTACCATAACCCTTCCCCCTTAGAGAAAATTTGTTTGCATAACCATCTTAACAGAACGTAAGTTCTGAAATCAACCAAAAACTTTCGTCAAATTGTTGTATAAAAAGACACAGACAGGGAAAGATAAAGCAAACTAATGGGAAAGGGTGACACAAATATGGCGAAAAGGGAAAAGAAAAAGCCGGCCAAAGAAAAACCCACTGCCGTAAATCAACGTCAGCGGGTAGAAAAAGCAGAAGCACAAGCTCATCGCCCTGAAATCTAAGTAATTACAATTCTCTTACCCGGGAAACTCCCTGTTGCATTTCCACCAGAAAAGCTTTATCTCCACTCTGAGCCAGATGCTGATTATGGGTGACCAGGATTACCTGCCGCCCAAAGTTCTGGCTCAATTGTTTTAAAAACGTAGCTACTTGCAGGCTATATTCTTCCGAAACATGCTTGCCCGGTTCATCCAGGAGCAAGGGCCCTTCCAGTCCACATGCTTCCAGCAAAGCAATGCGCAGAGCTAAAGATACTACGTCCACCACTCCTCCGCCCCGCGCCTCCTGGGGCCGGGTTTCCACCCGATAACCCCCTTCATAGGTAGAGGTCAGGTAAAATTCAGCGCTGGGCTGCTTGTGTTTTTCCTCGATCTCCACCCGGAACTGGGTATCCCCACCGAAAATAAATTGCAGGGCATTGGTCACCAGGGATTCAATCTGCTGGCGGGCCTGTTCCCGGGCAAATTCCGCCACCTCCTGCAGCAAAAGGCGGGCTTGCGTGGCATCATCCAGAGCCACCACCGTTTGAGCCAGTTCTTCTTTAACTTCCTGAAGCTGGCGCTCCAGCATCCTGTATTCCGCCTGCCGGCTCTGGCAATAGCTCTCCCACTCCTTTAATCCTTGCCGCCAGTCGGACATTTTAACCCCGCCCTTTCAACAGCTCCCAGGGGATTTTGCTTTCAATTTCCCGGGTCAAAGCCGCAATTTCCTCCTGCAGTTCCGCTAAGCGCGCCGGAGCTGCTTCGGGAGTTAAACCCAGTTCCGCAAAGCGGGTTTTTAGCTCTTCCTGTCTTTTTTCCAGCTCGGCTTTGCGCCCCAGAGCCATTTGTCGTAAACTCTGACATTTATCAATGGCTTCCTTTAGTTTCTTTAAATCCTCCATTTAAATAACCTCCTTCTCCCGACTCAGTTCAGCGGCAATGCTTTCCATAACTGCCTCTGGCAAGGGCTGTAAACAGGTGGGGCAGCTGCCCAGTTTCTTTAGATTCGCAACATATTCTCCCACCAGACTCTGTATTTTTTCCTGTTGCTGTTTCAGCTCAGCCAGCAGGGTTTGTTCCTGTCGAACCAGCTCCTGCCAGTGGGTGAGTAATTCCTCCAGCAATCGGGCCCGCTCCTGTTTTTGTTGCAACTCTGACCATAGAGCCCGGGCCTCCTCTACCTGGCTGAGGGGACGCAATTCCCCTTCCAGGCGGCCCAGAGCTCCCTGCAGGCGTTGCCATTCCTCCCAGACCCGATGCAATTCCTGGTACTGACTTTGCAAGTTAATTCCCTGATCCCAGAGGGATAAGAGCTGACCGGTTTTAGCTGTTGACTGCAGGATCTTTTCCTGTCCGGCCAGTTCCTGCCGCAATCTTTCCCATTCCCGTTGCAAGAGACTTACTCGC
The DNA here is from genome assembly GCF_900167165.1 of Carboxydocella sporoproducens DSM 16521. Lineage (NCBI taxonomy): Bacteria > Bacillati > Bacillota > Clostridia > Eubacteriales > Clostridiales Family XVI. Incertae Sedis > Carboxydocella > Carboxydocella thermautotrophica. The sequence goes on from NZ_FUXM01000022.1 coordinate 5,726, forward strand.
TGGTATTCCTCCGCCTTCTTTTCTGCTTCTACCAGCAGAGGCTTAGCATCTATCCCGGCGCTAATCTGCTCAATATAGGTACGCCCGGTAGCCAGGCGCTGTTCTACATCCTGCCATTCTGTTATTAATTGTTCCAGATAGGTTCTGTCTTTTTCCATTTCATCCAAACGGGAAGCCTGAATCTGAGTCTCCTGCAACCGGGCCAGCAGGTCCGGTAAATGGGAGTAACTCTGTAATTGCTCTTCCAGCCGCTCTTTTTCCTCCCCCAGACGCCGTTCCGTTTGCTGCAGGCGGTTGACATCTGAAACCAGACTGCGCTGAGCCGCATCCAGCAAATGTACTCCGGAGAGCCGGCCAATGGCTTTGGCCCGCAACTGCCCTATGCCACTGCCTTCCAGCAGGAAGGGGCCTTCCAATTGCTGGCCCAGATGCAAATACAGGCAGGTATTTTCATCTATTTGCAGGGGCTCAACCCCGGACAATTGCCGCACTTCAACCGGAACCTCCTGCCCGAAGCCTTCCAGAATCACCGGCTCTTCTCCTGTTTTTTCGATAATATAGCGGTTGCGTCTCAGGCTACGTTCCCGGGTGACCCGGCTGCCATCTGACCAGATTAAGGTTACTCTGGCCTCCTGGGTCCCGACCCGGATAAAATCAGTGCCCCTGGGCTCATTAAACAATACCCAGCGGATAGCCCGCATAATAGCAGATTTTCCCTGGTCAGAAGGCCCAACGATAACATTCAGTTCCGGGCTGAGCTCCAGACGGGTATACTGGTGGGACTGAAAATTTTCGATCATCACTTCCCGTAAATATCTCATTCCACCGCCCCCAATCGCTCTTGTGCCTCCGCCAGTTTAGCCAGGGCCAAATGGCGTACTCTTTCCGGTATGCCATCCCGGCGGGCGATTTCCTCAACAATTTCCTGCAAGCCATAGGCCTTGACCTGGCCTGCCTGCCGCACTTCGCTGACAAAAGCGGCCAGTTTGGCTTCCCGTACCGCTTGGGCCTCTGCTTTGCTGCGGTCCAGCACCTCGCTACCGGGTCGGGCAGTCTGCAGGGGAATTTTGCGGTAAGTGGGAGCACCACCACTGAAATCCAGCAAAAGCACCTGAGGCTGCCGCTCCATTTCCCGGGGGTGATTGCTGAGACGGACCAGAGAGCCGGGATTGAGGAACCATTTGCCCTCCGCTTGCATATCCTTTATTCCCAGATGATTATGGCCACAGAGGGTGAAATCCGCTTCTGTGCTGGTGATCTGGTCCACCAGGGTATGGGCCATCCCTTCAATCCAGCGCTTCTCCAGCAACATACCATGGACCAGGTGCACAGCCACATCGCATTCTTCTTTAGTGACACAATAGTCCAGCCGGGGATCCCGCCGGTCCAGGTCCACGTGATAACCGGTACCGGTCAGCTGTAAACGGATCCCCTTATCCTGCAAATAGACCCGTTCACCAGGGGCCAGCAGTCGCACCAGCCCCAGCCGGGCCGCCAGGCCCAGCATGGTTCGATCCAGGGTGGCCAGGTTGTGACCGAAAAGATCGTGATTGCCGGCAATGCCATAGAACGGGACCCGTAATTGCTGGAATACCGCCAGGAATTCCCCGGCTACCCCTAAGGCCGGACTGGGCAGGTCAAAGAGGTCCCCACCATGGAGGACCGCACTGACTCCCAGGTCATGGGCCAGTTCCACCACTTCCTTTAACTTGGCCAAAAGGGTCTGAGGAAAATTATCCAGGCGGTTAACGGGACTGGTGCCCCGGATATGGGTATCGGTTAAAAACAGCAGTTTCATGGCATCACCTCATATTTTTTGCCAAAAGGTGTTGAGATTTCCCGACAACGTCCCTGACAGGCCAGATCGGCCAGAGCCGCCTTCACTTCCTCGATTGTGACTGCTCTGCCCAGCCTTTGCCCGATTTCCGGCAAATAGGACAACAGGCTGGCTTCATTTAGTGGTAAAAGTCCCAGTAAAATCTCACTCATTTTATCTTCCTCACTGGCAAAGTCCCGGCTGAGCTCAGTAAATGGGTTATGGCTATGGGGACTGCAAGTTTTGGCTGCCCGAATGCGCACCAGCAGGGAGCGCCCGTAAATTGCCGATGAGACAAAACAGGTCCCAGACGGTAAATAGGGTAACCGGCGGGTTTCTTCCCGGGATAGGTCTGATTCCCGCTGAATCAGGTCAATATCCTGGGAGCGGGTAGTCCGGAATATGAATTTGGTATTGAGCTGGGCATTAATGGTTTCATCCAGCAACGCCGGCCGCTGGGTAGCCAGAATCAGAAACACTCCGTATTTCCGTCCCTCCTGGGCGATTTCCTTGAGAATGGAGCGAGCCGGGGCAGGAATCACCGGTGAAACCGGGGCAAAATTATGAGCCTCATCAGCCACGATAACAAAAGGCGGGAAAGGCTCTCCCGACCGCTCTCCCCGTTGCAGGGAATCCCTGTATTGCCGCCGTTTATCATAGAATTTTTTCAGCACATAAGCTGCAAAAATGTTCAGGGTAGTAACGGTGCCGCGGATTATTACCAGTTTGCGTTTGATAAGCTCCTCCTCTACCGGACGGATATCCCGGTGAAAGATACCGGTCTGTTCCAGACGGTTGAGCCGCCATTGAATACCGGCCAGAGTGCCCGGCCCGCTGATTCGGTCCTTGTATTCCTCCAGCAGCTCCTGAGCCTGGCGCACTTTCTCCGGGGTAAAGAGATCAGGGCTTTTCCTGAGTTTGCTCTCATTCTCCAGGGCCCAGCGCAGTTCTTCCAGGCGGGTTTTAAAGGTCTGAAGGCTATCCCGCCTCTGGTGCAAAGTGATGACGGCATTTTCCATAGCCTCACTTAAACTGCCTCCGGCGGCTGCCAGCAGATTGGCTACTTCAGCCCCATTCAATTCACTGAAATTAACCCCTACTTCCTGGCCGATGGCAAAGAGTACAGCACGACGAGTCCATTCCCGCTGTAATCCTGGTGGCCAGCCTGCTACCTGTTGTTCAAAACTCATTTCCCAGTGCGGGTCTAGCACGATGGTGGGAATCCCCTGCTGCATCAGCTCTTCCAGCACCACCCGGGTACCAAAGGACTTACCCGAACCAGAGCCCCCGAAAATCCCTAAATGGGGATACTGGTTCATGGCCTGGTAATTGAAAATAAAGGGCACCCCTTCCTGAGCCTGTAAACCCTCGCCATTCCACAGGGGCGCTATCTCTCGCAAACCCGCTGGCAACTCCTGTCCCAGTTCCTCCGTTCCAGCGATTACCCCCAGGGTCAGCCCCGTATCCGGGCCGGTTTTTAACAACAGGGGTGCAACTTCCTCAAATCGGGGCAAGCGTACTGGTGCAGCAAAAGCCACCGGCCAGCGAGCCTCGGTAAGCAGCCGTACCCGGGCCAGATGCACTACTTCCCGGCGTGGATCCAGCCCAATGGTCAATAGATTGGACAACAGCTGCCGATCCAGCACCGCCCCTTCTCCTTTGCTTCCCGATAAGAGGGGATGGTGGGACTGGCACTCCACCACCTCACCGGTTAACAGACCCAGCTGTGGGTCCTCAATAATCAACAGCTCATTGGTGCGAAAAGGTCGGGTCTGATCCAGTACCCAGACCTCCTGAGGGGTAGTTGTTCCGATTACCTGCACCCTTTTACCTCCTCTCCCGCATGGAGCGCAAAAATTTTTCCCGAACCTGTAAATCCAGGACATAGTCCAGCAAAGCATCAGTTTGTTGTCGGGTTAATTTCACCTTTTGATCGATTAGATCCAGCAACCAGGGAATGCCCCGGCCACCAGCAGGACAAAGGGAAATTACGAGAGCCGCTGCCAGCTGGGCCTTATTTTTCTGTTCAGCCAGCAAATCCAGGGCAATGGCCTGCGGATAGGTACCCGGGCGCAAAAAAACCGTATAATAGCGGTCTTTTACAGCCAAGGGACGATAGGGCAACAGCAGTTCTCCTTCCTGCAGCAAGTCATAGAGAATCTCCCGGTCATAAGCCCTTTGCCAGAGAGGGGGGGCCTTTTCCCCCAGTTCCTGGGCAATGGCATTGGTCCCTACTTCCTCGATTACACCTATCAGTAAAATATTCTCCTCCAGACAAAAGGAATAGAGCTGCTGCCAGCCTTCTGCCCAGGCTTGCTCCAGCCGTAAAAAACCGCCATCCAGCATGATGGCTCGGGGTTTTTGATGAAAGATGAGTTCCAGCAAGGTTTCCAGCTCCAGTTGGGCCAGATGCCGGTCCCGCAGGCGACTAAATGCCAGTTCCTGGCTCAAACCTTTTTCCCTTACCAGCTGCCTGACTTCTTCTTCCCCCTCAGCCAGGAGGGGGGTTATTACCCGCTGTTTCAGTTGTTCCCCGCCCTGGCTGGCCAGAGCCAGAGCCTGTAATAAAGCCAGCTGGTAAGGATAGTTGGCCCCAATAGTTTGCTGGGAGCCATCTATCCCTACTACCTGCCAGCCCTGCCAGGGCTTGTCCTGGAAAACTGGAATGGGTTTGAATTCACCAAAGCTATCAGCCAGCAGCTGGCGGCCTGCGGCCCGGTCAGGTGTCTTTTGCATACGCCTGAGCAGCTCCTGATTGAGTTCCAGCAAGTCCTCCCACATAAATAAACCTCCAAATGCAAAAACCTCCACCTGTGTATCATTGTAACACAAGCAGAGGTTTTAAGAAATTACCTAATCCTGTTATTTCACCACTTCTCCCGGCCAGGCCATCATGCCTCCTGCCAGGTTTTTGACCCGGGTGAAGCCCTGTTCCCCCAGATACTGGGCCACCTGGGCACTGCGGCTGCCAGAAGCGCAAACCACTACGATAGTCTGGTTTTTGTCCAGTTCCCCCAGTTTACCAGGGATTTCCCCCATGGGAATGAGGCGAGCCTCTTTAATATGCCCGGCTTCATACTCAAAGGGTTCCCGCACATCGATAACCGTTACCTTTTCGCCTTTAGCCAGCATGGCCTGCAATTCTTCACCACTGATGTCCTGATAAGTAGCCTGGGCCTGCTGCTGGGTTGCTGTTTCTCCCCCGGATTGGGTAGTTTCCTGTTTAGCACAGCCGGTAACGATCAGAAGACCACTCAGCAGAGTGATTAGCAACCATTTTTTCATCTTCCTTCTCCCCCTTTAGTTAAACCATCCCAGGAACCAGCCCCGTTTGGTGTAGATAAACATCGTCAGCACCAGAACAGTAGATGTCCAGAGTATAACCTGATTGCTTTTTTTGTGATTTTTGGTTCCCATCCAGTGGGCAAAGCCCAGCAGAACTATGGTAATACCGTAAAATATATTGCTATATTTCGATACCGAACCAACAGCGGCAAAGCCCAATCCCCCCAGACCGAGGGCGGCAAAAACTGCCGGACCCAGTCAGGCGATACAGGCCAGAAAGCCGGTGATAACTGCTCCAAGACTGGCCAGTTTCTCCCGCATGTTTTTGCACCTACTTTCTCTTGCATTCGCTACCAATTAGTATAGCATACTGCCCCCGGGTAAGCAACTGTTATTTTGTCGAGTCTTGTTGACGCAGCAGATGGGGACAGTTACAATCTTTATTAGTACAGTTAAAGGAGGCCCCGAGATGTTTAGTATAAAACCAAAAAATGATATTTTCTACCGCTTGTTAGGTGAGCTGGCCCAGTGCCTGGAAGAAGCTGCCCGTCATTTTCGCGCCATCATGCAAGAACAGCAACACTCTGAGCAGCTAATGCGGCAGCTGGATCAAGTTGAAGAAAAAAGCGATCAGATTGCCAAAGAATTAAAGAAAGAAATCAATCGTACTTTTATTACTCCCATCGACCGGGATGAGCTTTTCCGGCTCACCCAGGGGTTAGAGCACGTGGTCGATTACCTGCACGGCACCTGCGTAAAACTGGGACTCTATAAAGTGGAACAGACTACCCGGACCGGTCAGGAGCTGGCCGGGGTTGCCTTTGAAGCCAGTCTGGCTCTAGCCAAAGCCATAAAGCTCTTGCCGGAACTGACTTCCCGGCCGGAAGCAATCCAGAAGCTCTGTCAGACTATCAATGAGCTGGAAAGCCAGGGAGATAATATCTACCGCACCGGCCTGGCCCAGCTTTTTGCCCTGGATTGCAGTCCGTTGGAAATCATCAAGTGGAAAGACCTGTATGAATATATGGAAGAAATGCTGGACTTCTGTGATGATATGGCAGATTTATTAGAGGGAGTAGTGCTAAAATATGCTTAGTCTCACCGCTTTGGTCATTATCGTTGTTATCCTTGCTTTGTTGTTTGACTACTTAAATGGCTTCCATGATACCGCCAATGCTGTTGCCACTTCCATTGCCACCCGGGCCCTCAGCCCCCGGCAGGCAATTCTCCTGGCTGCCGCTTTTGATTTTCTAGGAGCGGTAACCCATACCGCTGTGGCAGCTACCATCGGAAAAGGAATTGTGGACCCAGCAGCCATAACCCAGACGGTTTTAATCGGCGCCCTCTCAGCTGCTATTTTCTGGAACCTGTTTACCTGGTACTATGGCATTCCCAGCAGTTCTTCCCATGCCCTCATCGGCGGCCTGGTAGGAGCTGCCGCTGCCCAGCACGGTTTTGCGCTCATCAAGTGGACAGGCCTGAGTAAAATCATCCTGTCCCTGATCTTATCCCCTATTCTGGGTCTGGTGGTGGGCTATCTGGTAATGGTGGGTTTTTTCTGGCTCTTCCGCTTTTCTCATCCCCATCAGACCAATAATGTTTTTCGTCGCTTACAGATCCTTTCAGCAGCGCTTACTGCCTATTCCCATGGCTCCAATGATGCCCAGAAGTCCATGGGCCTGATCACTATGGCTCTCGTCAGCGCCGGTATGATTGATACTTTTCATGTTCCCTTCTGGGTAGTAGTTGCCTGCGCCAGTGCCCTGGCCCTGGGTACCGCTACAGGGGGGAAAAAAATAATCCGCACCATGGGCGGGCGGATTTTTAAAATTGAACCCATAAATGGTTTTGCCTCGGATATTAGCTCTTCCCTGGTAATATTGCTGGCATCCCGCTTTGGCCTACCCGTCAGCACTACTCATGTAGTCGCTTCCGCACTCATGGGAGTGGGCACAGCCAAAAACTTTCGCGGGGTAAAATGGGGGGTGGCCCGACAGATTATTACCGCCTGGTTTCTCACTTTGCCAGCTACCAGCCTGATCGGAGCCGGGGTCTATCTAGCCCTGGAATTATTGCTCTGATAGCTCCCTGGCTGCGGCCAGGACAGCTTCGGCATGGCCGGCTACCTTGACTTTGCGCCAGATCTGTCGGATAACACCATCGGCATCGATCAGGAAAGTGGATCTTTCAATCCCCATGCTTTTCTTGCCATACATATTCTTTTCTTTTAATACCTCATACAACTGACATACTTCCCCGTTACTATCACTGAGCAGAGGAAACTTCAGACCCAGTTTGGCCGCAAATTTCTCATGACTGGCTATGGAATCCCGGCTTACTCCGAGAATAACGGTATTGATGGCAGCAAACTGCTCCATTCGGTCATTAAAATCGACCGCTTCATTGGTTCAACCAGGAGTATTGTCTTTAGGATAAAAATAAAGAACAACCTTTTTGCCAGCTAATTGGGATAAAGTGATTTCCTGTCCCCCGGTAGCGGGCAGGGTAAAATCAGGGGCCTTGAAGCCGATCTCTACCATATTCTCAACCTCCTCTGCTACTTATTTTCCCCATTGGAGCAGGATTTCCTGTTTTGTTGTCGAAAAAAATTTTTTAGAAAAACTTCTTAGGTCCCCCCCAAAAATGATTGCCTGTTCGTATAATATAGCGAAAAGGAAAAAGGCAAAACCATCGAAAGGTGGTGACGCAAAGCTAAAGGGGCTACCGCAACTCCGTTGCCAGGCCAGCCAGCTGCCCGAGTGCGAGGCGATTTACCTCCTGCTCTGGCAGGAGGTAAAATTTTGAGCATTAAAAGGAGGTATGTCTTATGACTATCAAACACAAATTCCTGGCCACTTTTGTTGCCGCAATCCTGGCTCTTGGTCCTGTTTCCGCTGTTTTTGCTGAAGGGGAAACCACTACTACCACTGATGCTACAACCCAGACCACTGTTACTTCCGACACCTATGGCAATACCACTACTACTACCCAGGTCAATCCTTTTGAGCAGCAGGTTCTGCAGGTAAAAGCGGTGCTGGTTAAGCTGCTGGACAATCCGACCGATACAGCACTCAAGGCTGAGCTGAACAAGCTGATCACCAGCAAAAAAGATATCCGGGTTCTGGCCCAGGCTATCAATAGTCTGAAAAAAGATGCAGTGGCTGATTTCAAGAAAACTAAAGACAGTAAGACCTATGTGAAACGCATTCACCGGATCAATGAGCTGGCCAGGATGCTGAAAAAGGAAATTGTCAAACGGGAAAATGAAATTAAGAAAGAACAGAAAAAAGACAAGCGGGAACTGGCTCAATTAAAAGCCCAGGAAAAGAAACTGAAACAGGAACTGAAAGCCAAAGCCAAAGCGGAAAAAGCCAAACGTAAAATCGCTGAATTACAAGCTAAAATCAAAAAGTTGGAAGCTGAACTGGCTGCCGCTACCTCAGCTTTGAATCAAACTGCTCAGGCTACTACAACTGTTAATGCCTCCATTACCCAGTAAAAATCCAAGCCGCAGGCAAAGCCTGCGGCTTTGTTATTTAACCTCCACCGGGCAATGCGTTTTACTGTTTCAACCTGGGATCCAGGGCGTCCCGCAAACCGTCTCCCAGCAGATTAAAGCCCAGTACATTCAGCATAATGGCAATCCCGGGGAATATGGCCACCCAGGGCGCTTTAAGCAAGAGATCCCGGGTATCGGCCAGCATCGCCCCCCATTCCGGTGTAGGTGGCTGAGCCCCCAGGCCCAGAAAGCTGAGGCCGGCGGCATCGAGAATAGCTGTACCGATGCCCAGGGTAGCTGTTACAATAATGGGCGCAATGCAGTTGGGCAAAATATGGCGGAAAATAATGCGAGCATCCCTGGCCCCGATAGCTTTGGCCGCCTCGATATATTCAGTGGCTTTCACCGCCAGAACAGTAGACCGTACCACCCGGGCAAAGGTTGGCACATTCACCAGTCCGATGGCCACCATGGCATTTTCCAGACTGGGCCCCAGCACTGCCATGATAGCGATTGCCAGCAGGACACTGGGAAATGCCAGCATTATATCAACAATACGCATCAGGATGGAATCCAGCCAGCCGCCATAATAGCCGCCCAGAGCCCCCATCAGGGTGCCTACTATCAAAGCAATGCCTACAGAAATAACCCCCACTTCAACAGAGATGCGGGCACCATAAACAATCCTGCTAAAAATATCCCGGCCCAGCTTGTCCGTTCCCAGCCAGTGCTTGCTGCTGGGTGGTTGCAAGCGCTCCTTCAAACTCCCATCATGAACGGGGTCATAAGGAGCGATGAGCGGGGCAGCCAGAGCAGTAAACAGCAAGATAGCCACAATCAGCGCACCCAGCAGGGCAACTTTATTCCGCTTTAGCCGACGCCAGGCGTCAGCCCATAGTCCTCCTTTGTTCTGGCTCATGGCGCTCCTCCTTAACTGTAACGAATGCGGGGATCAATATAGGTATAAAGCAGGTCGACCAGAAGATTGATTAACACAAACAGCATGGCTATAAAAACAATACTGCTCTGCACCACCGGAAAATCCCTGGCCATTATGGCAGCATAGATATAGCGGCCAATTCCCGGCCAGGAGAAGATGGTTTCCGTCATTACAGCTCCACCCAGCAAGGAACCAAACTGCAAGCCGATTACCGTTAAAACCGGCAGGAAGGCATTGCGCAGGGCGTGCTTGAGCACAATCAGCCACTCCGCCAACCCTTTGGCCCGGGCGGTGCGAATATAATCCTGCCGCAACACTTCCAGCATGCTGGAGCGGGTCATGCGGGCAATGATAGCCATGGGGATAGTGCCCAGAGCCAGCGCCGGCAAGGCCAGGTGCCAGAGGGCATCCCTAAAAGCAGCCATATCCCCGCTGAGCAAGGCGTCCACAGTAATTAAGCCGGTAATCACTGGAACAGTATATTCAGTGCTCAGGCGTCCGGAAGGAGGGAACCAGCCTAAAGTCTGGGCAAAGAGGTAGATCAGCATCAGACCTAACCAGAAGATGGGCATAGAAACCCCGAACAAAGCTCCTACCATGGAGATATTATCAAAAAAAGAGTATTGTTTCACTGCCGCAATTATACCCGCAGTCAGACCGACGATCACCGCCACCAGCATGGCCGCCAGAGTCAGTTCCAGGGTGGCCGGGAAAAAAGTAGCCAGTTCCTTGCTTACCTGTTCATTGGTAACTATGGAACGGCCCAGATCTCCAGTCAGAATGTGGCTTAAAAAACGGCCGTATTGAATATATAAAGGGTCATTTAAACCCAATTGTTCTCGCAGTTCTTTTAGCGCCTCGGGTGTAGCCCGTTCGCCCAGCATGATCTGGGCCGGGTCCCCGGGAATAAAATGGATTAAGGAAAAAGCCAGCAGGGTTACACCAAAAAAGACGGGAATAATCTGGAGCAAGCGACGAACAATATATTGTGCCATGAATTTTCCTCCCTGAAAGAGAGAGCAAGAGGCCGGCCGCAACCGGCCTCTCCTCTGTCTTTACCAGCTTACTCTTTGTCAATGGTGTTAAAGCATTCACTACCAGTGGGATGAGGTACCCAGCCCTTGATATTTTTCCTGGCCGCAACCGGCGGGGTGGAATGAACCAGCGGTACCCAGGGAGCATCCGCTTTAATCAGCACCTGAGCCTGCTTGTACAGTTCAGCCCGCTTGTTCTGGTCGGATTCCTGCTGGGCTTTAATCAGCAGGTCATGAACCTTGTCATTCTTGTAGAAAGCAACATTTGAAGCAGAACCTTTGGTAGTGTTGTCCTTGTCCAGCAGAACATAGAGGAAGTTGTCGGGGTCACCATTATCCCCGGTCCAGCCCAGGAGATAGAGTTCGTGTTCCCCGTTTTCCCCTTTCTGGAGATAAGTACCCCAGTCAAAGGTTACGATTTCAGCCTGAATGCCCACAGCCGCCAGATCCTTCTGAATGGCTTCAGCAATTTGCTTGGGCTGCGGCATATAGGGCCGGGCGACCGGCATGGCCCAGAGCCTGGTCTTGAAGCCATTGGGGAAACCTGCTTCAGCCAGCAGAGCTTTGGCCTTAGCCGGATCATACTCATAGTCCTTCACTTCATCATTGTAACCCCAGAGAGAAGGCGGCAAGGGGTTCTTGGCCGGCTTGGCCAGACCAGCATAGAAGGCATCGATCAAAGCCTGCTTGTTGATGGCATGGTTAATAGCCTGGCGTACTTTTACGTTATCAAAAGGCTTTTTCTCGGTGTTCATGGCCAGATAGCCTACGTTCATAGAAGGACGCAGCAGTAACTGCAGATTGGGATCATTCTTGATTCCTTCTACATCATCGGGGTTTACCCCGATCATAGCATCAATAGTGCCAGCTTTCAGTTCCATCAGCCGGGCACTGTTATCAGGGATGGTGCGGAAGATAACCTTGTCAACTTTAGCTTTTTCGCCCCAGTATTCTTCATTCTTAACCAGGACTACTTTGTCATCCTTTTTCCATTCCACGAACTTAAAGGGACCGGTGCCCACCGGGTTTTTGAAGTAGTCCTGACCGTATTTCTTGATGGCTCCCGGGCTGGAAATACCGAAAGCAGCCATGGCCAGGTTGGCCAGGAAAGGAGCATTGGGTTTTTCCAGAATGAACTTGACGGTATACTCATCTACAGCTTTAACTTCCTTGATGATGCCGGGGAAACCGCCAAACATAGCGGCATAGTATTCGAAATCTCCCTGGTGATAGGGATTGTTCTTGTCGCGCCAGCGATCGAAATTGAATTTGACAGCTTCGGCATTGAAGGGCGTACCATCATGGAACTTAACTCCCTGACGCAGTTTGAAAGTCCATTCCAGCCCATCCTTGGAAGCTTCCCAGGACTCGGCCAGTGCCGGTTGGATCTCAGTGCTATCCTGCTTGTATTCTACCAGAGTGTCAAAAATTTGCTGGGTAACATAGATGGATTCACCATCGGTAACATTGATGGGGTCCAGACCGACGGGGTCACCGGACTTGGCGAAGATGAAGGTTTTTTCTTTCTTCTCTTCCCCTGCCGGTTTGCCGCCGTTGTCGGCGCTTTTGCCGCCACCGCAGCCGCTGAGCAGAGTACTTAAAGCCAGCACACCAGCCAGGGCCAGGGACCACAGTTTCCGCATTTTCACAACTCTCAACCTCCTCATATTGATATTTGCCTGACCTCAATGACTGCCCACTACTACCGGACAGGCAACCTGATGGCCCTGTCCCACTTCCTGCAAACGTGGTACCTCCTGCCGGCAGCTCTCTCTGGCCAGCGGGCAACGGGTATGGAAATTGCACCCCGCTGGCGGGTTGACCGGACTGGGCACGTCCCCTTGCAGGATAATGCGTTCCGCCTTGCGGCCCGGTTTAGGTAAGGGAATGGCGGAAAGCAGGGCCCGGGTGTAAGGATGCATTGGATTGCGGTATAGCTCCCCGGCTGAAGCTATTTCCACAATCCGGCCCAGATACATTACTGCCACCCGGTGACTGATGTGTTTCACCACACTCAGGTCATGGGCAATGAAGATATAGGTCAGGCCAAACTCTTTTTGCAATTGTTCCAGCAGGTTAACTACTTGAGCCTGCACGGATACATCCAGGGCTGATACCGGCTCATCGCAAACAACCAGTTTGGGCTTAACAGCCAGGGCCCGGGCGATACCGATACGCTGTCTCTGCCCGCCGGAAAACTCATGGGGGAAACGCTCGGCATGGTAATGGGGCAATCCCACGACATCCAGCAGCCTCTTGACTTCCCGGGCCGCCTCTCTACGATCGGCCAGCCCGTGAACCAGCAGGGGCTCAGCGATAATCTCCCCTACCGTCAGGCGCGGGTTCAAGCTTGCATATGGATCCTGGAAGATCAGCTGCATTTCCCGGCGTTTATGCCGCATTTCTTCCCGGCTCAGTCCCAGCAGGTCCTGACCCTCAAACAACACTTTCCCGCCTGTGGGCTCTAATAACCGCAAAACACAACGCCCGGTAGTGGATTTGCCACAACCCGATTCCCCTACTAAACCCAGGGTTTCCCCTCTGGCCACACTGAAGGAAACACCATCTACCGCCTTCACCGCCCCCACCTGTTTCTGCCGGATAAAACCTTTAGTAATGGGAAAATGTTTTTGCAAATCGATTATTTCCAGTAATGGCTGGGTCATGGCTTAAACCTCCGTTTTTTCCTCGGCATAGAGATGACAGGCTACCAGGTGGCCCGGTGCCAGTTCCCTGTACTGCGGCCTTTTCTTCTCACAGAGGGAGCTTTTGTGCTTACAACGAGGAGCAAAAGCGCATCCTTCTGGCAGATTGCGCAAATCCGGCGGTCCGCCTTCAATGGGCTCCAGCGGCTTTTTCTCCTCGGCCTCCAGGTCTGGCAAAGAGCCCAGCAAGCCCCAGGTATAGGGATGTTTCGGTTCGGCAAACAGAACCTCAGCAGGGGCATATTCTACCGGCCGCCCGGCATACATCACCAGGACATCATCACACATCTCCGCCACCACCCCCAGGTCATGGGTGATAAGCAGGATAGAGGTATGGAAGTCCTCTTTCAGTTTTTGCATCAAGTCCAGAATCTGGGCCTGGATGGTTACATCCAGGGCCGTAGTAGGTTCATCAGCAATCAGCAGTTTAGGATTACAGCTAAGCGCCATGGCGATCATGGCCCGCTGCCGCATCCCGCCACTGAACTGGTGGGGATAACTCTGAGCCCGGCGTTCCGCTTCCGGGATACCCACCAGTTCCAGCATCTTCACTGCTTTCGCCCAGGCCTCCTTGCGACCCAGCCCTTGATGTAAACGAATAGCTTCTGCAATCTGTTCCCCTACCGTCAGCAGGGGATTGAGGCTGGTCATCGGGTCCTGGAAAATGAAAGCAATATCATTACCCCGAATGGCCCTGAGCTCTTTTTCCGATTTGGTGAGCAGGTTTTCGCCATTGAACCAGATCTCCCCGCCCTCGATTTTACCCGGCGGTTTGGGGATTAGCCCCAGGATCGACATAGCGGTAATGGATTTTCCGGAACCTGATTCTCCCACTACCCCCAGGGTCTCGCCCTTGTTGAGCCTGAGATTGACCCCGTCTACCGCCTTGACCACCCCTTCCGGAGTGTAGAAATATGTGCGCAAATCCTTGATTTCCAGCAAAATTTCCTCTGTCTTCATTTTCGCCGCTCCTGTATTCAATCTTTCTGCTCTATTACACCTTTGTTTCTTTGCTGCTATTATGGCATAAATATAAATACTTTGCTATTTTTTCTCATATTTATCTCAGAAAAGAAAAAAGCCTGAACTAATTGCCAGGCTTACTGAAATACTGAATAAAGGCATTAATTTGTTTTTTAGCTTCCTGGTATACTTCCGGTAACTCATTGACCAATGGTTCCATACGACTCCAGACCAGTTGAAAGCCATAAGTATGATGAATAATATGTCGGAAACTACGATATTCCGCCAGTTTCTCACCCAATTCTTTTGATATTAAAGCTGGCCGGGTTTCTGGAATGGCAAGACACATTTGTTCCGCCAGGTCCCTGTGCCAATTTCTGCCCTGAGGAAGGCTTTCATCGATATCTCTGAAAACGCTCATATACTTGATCAAGATTATCCAGTTCATCGGCAATTCTGGCCAAAGCAATGCGGTAACGCCCGGTCATATTTCCACCCCATTTCGCAGGTTTTTCTCCCAGCCGGGAGGCAGTTCCTCCGCTAATAAAAGATCTACACTGAAAGGATCTGCCAGTCTCAGGCAATCATCCAGGACCTTGAAATATCGTTGCTGATCTTTAAATCCACTAATTACCAGATCCAGATCCGAATTGACACCAAATCTCCCCTGAGCCAGTGAGCCGATCAACCAGACTTTTTCTACCTGCCATTGTTGTTTTAAATAATCGGCAATAATTCGTGCTTTCTGCCAGCCCAGTTGCTGCAACTCTTCGATTTTCTTCTGCTCTCTCGCTCTCAATTCATCCCAATTGGGCAAAAATACTCGCTCTGGCATAAAATCATCTCCAGAAGATGGCTGTACTAATATTATGCCATGTTTTAATCCTTTTGCCAAATATACTTGTTTTTGGGCCGTCCTACCCGACCGTAATCACAGCAAATGACCACTTTCCCTTCCTGCACCAGATACATGAGATAGCGATGGACAGTGGGATAGGCCAGCTCCACCCCGGCCTGAATCTCCTCAATGGTCAGAGGTTCGGTTTGCTGGCGCAGAAAAGCAGCAATGGATTCCAGGGTTTTGGCACTCATGCCTTTTGGTAAATCTGAAACCTGTTCCCGCCGCAGTTGACCATACTGCAAGTGAACCCGCAAACGGGCAATCAAGTCCGGGGCTTTAATAGGCTTTAAGGCAAAATCGCTGGCCCCTGCAGCCAGAAAGGCATCACAGATTTCCTGCCGTTCGTCCACTGTAAGGACAATAATCGGTGTATGGCTATCCAGTTCCCGCAAACGCTCAACGGTTTCCAGGCCATCTAAGGCCGGCATGTGGTAATCCACCAGCACCAGATCCGGATGATGGCGGGTGAACAGCTCCAGCCCGCGAGCCCCATTTTCCGCTTCTATCGCTTCCCAGCCAGCAAATTTGCAAATTTCCCCGACAGTATAGCGAATAGCGGCATCATCATCGATAATCAGGATTTTGGCCAAGCAAACTACCTCCTTCCCGCTCTTCCGGTAGCAATATTTTTATCCTTGTCCCCTGACCTCTTATTGAGCTGATCTCAATTTTCCCCTGATGTTGAGTTATCACCTGTTTGACAAAAAACAACCCTAACCCCGATGGCTGTTTTTTGGTGGAAAACCCCCACTCCCAGATCTTTTCCAGCTGTTCCGGTTCCATGCCCGGACCGTTATCTTCGATAATAAATTCCACCCAACCGTCATGCCCTCTGGTGCTGAACTTAATCCGGGCATCCGGCTGATGGGCAGTGGCTTCAAAGGCATTTTCCAGGATATTGATCAAGGCCCGGGTGATGCGAATATGGTTAATCGCTAATTCCCGCTCTGCTCCCTGGATATCAAAAATCACCGTCTGCCCGGTATAACGGGGCAATACATGGGCCCTGATGTAATTGACCAGATCTCCGACGGAAATCCTGGTTCTTTTAGCCTCTGCCAGGATTTCCGAAACCATGGCACTGGCATTATCCACCGCCTGGGCGATTTTTTCACTGTACTCCCGGATTTGTTCCTGTACCGTTAGAAGACCCACCAGAGAATTCAGGCCAGCAATAGTAGTCAAGGGTGTCTTGAGGTCATGCACAAGAGTGTGCATTTCCTGTAAATTGCGCAATTCCAGCCAGCGTAAGCGTTCTTCCCCTGATTGAACAGCGGCCTTATAACTATGATAGTACATAGCCTGTAACTGGGTGGCCACTATGGTCAGCAATGCAGTCAATATGGCCAGACTCACCAGAATCAGGCTGATGGCTGTGGCATCACCCAGAAAACTGCTTACCTCGGCCAGGGCGTAGGCTAACTGCCCCTGCGGCCAGAGGGGCCAAAAGCGCAGCCATTCCATGGTAGCTAAACTTAACGGCATCAAAAATAATACCGTTAAAGGCGGTTTATAATCTGCCATAGTTATTACCATGACCAGTGCAAAACTCCAGAACCAGATGGCCAGGGTTAAAAACCAGGGTGGAGTCTCACCCCCTAAAAAATAAGCATAGCTTTCCGCCCCTATAAAGGCCAGGAACGCCACTATGGCCGCCACCTTTTTCCCCAGGGGCCAGCTTAATTTCCAGAGGGTAAAGGACAAGAGCATAGGTACCAGGTCCAGCAGAAAGTAATATAAAAAGCCATAAGCCAGCCCCAGTAGCACCATACCCTCTCCGCTTATCCCGGCCTTTTCATAATAGTTCACTGCCAGCTCTGCCAGAGGTTGAAACAGAGGCGGTCCTACCAGGGCAAGCATTAAAAAGCATATCACCAGAATCTTTTTCGCCATCAGTTTGCCTCCTTAGCGAAAAACTGCATTGAGAGGAATTTTGGCCTGTTCAAAACTGGATACCCGGCTTAAAAGTCCTTGATAGGTTTCCAGTTGCCAATCTTGCCCGGGTGTTATTTCAATAACCAGCAAATAATCAAGATAGGGCCAGATGGCGGTTAAATCCGGCCCCGGCTGGCACAAAACTCCAATTATCCTCATCCCCTGCCCTCTGGCCACCGCCACCAGATTCAAAACCCGCTGCCTCTCTTCCTGCCAGTCCGTATAAGCCGCCTTCATGCTGTGAACATTGTAATCAATAACAACGATCAGGGTTTTATAACCGGTTAAATCCCTGTATTCCGCTTTATATCGAAAGGTATGGTCAATATTCAAGACAGATGTAAGGCGGTTGATTATTACTCCGCCTGGCCCCTGTCCCAGGCCGGTTACCAGTACCGGTTCCCTGGCAATGGGCACCGGTAAATGGGGAATTTCTGTTGCTTCAGGCGCAGATATTCCTTTTTCCGACCAGAAAAACAAGCCAGCCAGGACATAAAAGCAAAGTAAAAAGAAAACTACCATCCACTTTTTCCAGTAAGTAACCTTTGCTGACATCTTAAAACCTCTTTCGACATTTTTAATGACATTATTATTCTTCTTTCGCTATCGACTGGTCTCTTCCTGCCCGGTTGTGAATAAAAACCTGTGGATAATGTGGATAAGTCAGTGGATAACTGTTATTTCAAACCTTTTTTCTGTGGAAAACTTTTAGGACAACTTTTTCGCTACAAAAATTCTGTCGAAAGAAAAAACCCGGAGCTAAAACTCCGGGTCGTTCTTCCCTTGTTATCCCGTTTATTGTAACAGCACAGGCGCTACTTACAGAGCAGCCCGCTTGGCAGAGTAGCAGTCACGGCAATAGACAGGACGATCTTCTCTGGGCATGAAGGGAACTTGAGTTTCGGCACCGCACTCAGCGCAAACAGCAGCATAGGTTTCCCGCTGAGGTCTTTCGGTCCGGTTGTTTTTGCGAGCGTTCCGGCAGGAACGGCAGCGCTGGGGTTCGTTTTCGAAACCCTTTTCGGCATAGAATTGTTGTTCACCAGCGGTGAAAACGAATTCCTGCCCACAGTCTTTACACACGAGAGTCTTGTCTTGGTACATGTAGAAATCCCTCTTTCCTGAATAGGTATTATTCCCTTCGCCCAGGTAATATGGCTATTACTCAAGCAAAGGTATAGTCTTATTATAGCTGGTAATTGATGAAAGTGCAAGAGGAAAGAGGAATTATTTTTTGCGGTCAAAGAAAATGGCATCGGGAATGAAATTATTATCCGCTTCATAAGTCCAGACAGCTTTTCGGGCCTGTTGCTGAAATTTTATCTGACTGGCCAGTTCCTCTTTTGTCTTTAAAGCCAGCTCCAGCATCGCCTGATCTTTCTCTCTGATTGTGGTCATGAGATCGCTGTAAGCAGAAATATTATTTTCTTGGACATTTCCTAGCCATTGCAATAAATCTCCGCGCTCCGTCAATAAGCCTTCCAGTTTATCTATTTCTTTATTCAACAATAGAGTGATGATCTCTTCTGTTAAATCGAGGAGACGGATCAGCACCCGTTCTATCTCATTTTGCCACATTCAGGCCACCTCGGACCATGCTGTTATTGTTGTTTTTTGCAATCAGGGCAGCCTGGGCAAAAGCCTCTTTCAGTTCTTTGAAAAAACCAATAACCTCATTAATGATAGTTGCATCTTTTTTAATATTGGCTTCAATTAAACGACGATTCATATAATCGTAAAGAGCTGCTAAATTTTCCGCAATGGGATAACTCCTGTCCAGGGTTGCCAGTAGTTCCAGGACTATATTTTGGGCCTTTACCAGGTTGGTATGAGCTTCACTGATATCCTTCTGCTCTATTGCCTGAACAGCTTTTTGACAGAACCTGATCCCACCATCCAGAAGCATTAAAAGGAGTTTTTCCGGGGTTGCCGTGTTTATTTGGTTATCAAGATATTGTTGATACGGATTGGTTACTGTCATTACTTAATCCCCCGCTTTCTATTTTCCGCCACCAAACTGGGAAGCTAACCAGCTGCTTTGTGCGTTCATCATGTTAATAGCCCGCTCTAAAGCTGCAAATTGTCGATAGTAGCGGTCTTCTTTTTCTTTTAAACGATCTTCTGCTGCGCTAATTCTGTTATTAATTTCTTTAAGTTCTTTTCCAAGGGTGCTATTATCAACCAAACTATATGTGTAAATTGACCCCGCTTTAGCTGAAAATTTGTTAATTTGGTTGCTGATCTCATCATATAAACGTATGGCTATCCCTTTTTCCGCTATTACTGTACTATCCTTACGGAAAATGTTCATCACATCATCAGGGTTGGTATTCAGTTTTTCTCTTAATTTCGACTCGTTCAAATAAAGTTTGCCATTTTCCTGATATAAGCCAGTAGTAATACCAATCTGGGATAACTGGTTGAAACTACTGGGTAGGCCCTGGATAATACTGCTTAACACACTCCTCATCCCACCCAGCGCAGAACTTATTAAACTATCTCCTTTCAGCAAGCCGCTTCGGGCTTTTTCTTCCCATTTTTGTTGCATAGTTTCGGAGAGCTGTTGCCGCTGTTCGTCAGTCAAAGGCAGGTAATCCTTATAACGCTCTTCCGAAAACTTTTTGTTAAAAAGCTCAATAGTTTCATTGTATTTGTCAACAAAACTTTTTATTTTGGCTACTACCGAATCCACATCAGCATTAACACTAATATTAACCGGTGTAGCAGATTCGCTTTTTAAATCTAAGGTTATACCAGCGATTGTAACCTGATTGCTGCCAAAGGTTAAATTGGTTGCATCATTAAAATCAATTATCGCATTTTTCCCTATGACTTTCGTTGTATCATTATTTGCAGCATCAAGGGATACATTGAGTTTTAAAGTATTGGTTAAAAAATTGGCACCGTCACTGCCTGCTACTGTACCGGAAAAATCGATTTGTGCTGTCGCTCCAATAGCAGTAGTTACCAAATAAAGTCTGTCTGTTGTAGTGTCATAAGAAGCATTAACCCCTGCTCCCGCAGCATTAATTTTGCTCACAACTTGATTAATATTATCACCGGCATTAATTGTAATATCTTTACCATTTAATCGAAAAGTTAAATTAACCGCTGTCAGACTCTGACTGGGATTAGCCGCAACCCCCATTGCCGCTGTTGATGATTTGCTTGCTCCCTGGGCCAAACTATGCACAGTCACTTTATAATTACCTACAACTGCTGCTGAACTGGCATAGGCTTGAACGACCTTTTCATCTGCAGATGTAGCTTTTTTGGCCCGAAAAGTCCCTTCCAGTTTCAGGTTAAAAACTTCATTACGTAATGCAGCCAGTGCCGAATTCAAACTGCGATAATCTTCTTTTTTCCATTCGATAATCTGTTTCTGCTGTTTTAATTTATCGACTGGTATTCGTTCTGCTTTCATTAAATCTTTGATGATTTGATCTGTATCCAGGCCTGTAGCCAGACCTCCAATCCGCAAGTTACCACTCATGGTATTCACCCACTTTCAAATCAGGCCTTTTTGTCTACAATAATTCCGGCTAGCTCCCAGAGTTTTGCGATGATGTCCAGTAATTTTTTGGGTGGAATCTCCCGGATAACTTCTTTTGTTTTATCATCAATCACCGAAATGACCACTTGATTAGTCGGTTTGTGTACTTCATATTCAAAATGTCTTTCTGATCCTTCCAAAACTTTATTTGCCTTTTCTATAACCAGTTGCAACATTTGCTCCTGGTTTTCAATCTTCATATCAGTCTGCTGTTGACTTTCTTCCGGCAACTTCGCTTCTTTATTAATCCTGGCTGGCTCAATATTATTAACATTATTAACCAGCACCCGATTATCAATCTTCATGATAATCCCTCCGCACAATTATCCTTAAATTTATTATCGTAAACAACCCAAAAAAAACAAATGCCATCTGGCTTAAATAACTCTTATTCTCATTATTTTTTAGCTGTTCTAATGGCTTTTTTTATAACATTGACTACATAATCGATTTCAGTTTCAGATAAATTATTATGAAAAGGTAGGGCTACAGTTTTGCTGGCTATTTTTTCACATACAGGAAAATCCCCTTTGCGGTATCCAAATGTCTCACAATAAAAAGGTTGTAAATGTATGGGTTCAAAATAAGCCCGGCAGGCAACCCCTTCAGCTTGCAATTCATGCATAAATAACTCCCGGTTAATATTTTCCGCTAATGTAATCACATAAACAAACCAGCTTATTTTATTTTCCGGTTTTACTTCAGGTATCTTGATTTCATCCAGCTCTTTTAATCGCATATTATATTCCTGTGCTACTTTTTCCCTCTTGGCCATAATCTCCTCAATCCGGCTCAACTGAGCTAAACCCAGGGCACAGCTCATCTCATCCATTCTGTAATTATAGCCCAATCGTTCATGTATCAGCCAGCGTCCCTCTTTACCCCGGCCCTGATTGCGCATAGAACGGCAAAGTTCGGCAATATCATCCCTGTCTGTTACGATAATCCCACCCTCACCGGTGGTCATCTGTTTGTTGGGATAGAAAGCAAATACCGCTGCTTCCCCAAAGCTTCCTGCTTTTCTGCCTTTATATTCGGCTCCTATTGCCTCACAGGCATCCTCAATAATCGTGAGATTGTATTTGGCAGCGATCTCTCGGATTCTATCCATTTCACAACACTGTCCAAAAACATGGACCGGTAAAATAGCCCTGGTTTTTTCAGTTATGGCAGCTTCAATCTTGTTTGGGTCCAGATTATATGTCTCAGGTTCAATATCCACAAACACAGGGCGAGCGCGCTCAAATAACAGGCAGTTGGCACTGGCAACAAAACTAAAAGGGGTAGTAATTACCTCATCCCCTTCCTGGATCCCCAATGCTCTAACTGCCAAATGCAAGCCACTAGTACCACTGTTAACAGCGATGGCGTGTTTTACGCCTGTATATTCTGCCATCCGGGTTTCAAATTCAATCATCCTGGGCCCTAAAGCTAATTGCCCTGAGCGTAAAACCTCCACAACCATGTCTATTTCCCTCTCCGTTATATCCGGAGCTGAAAGCGGTATCTTCATCTAGTTTACCTCCGTTTCTCAAGCTGTCTGGCCGGAACCCCCACTACCGTAGATCTGGGCAGAACATCGGAAATCACCACAGCACCAGCTCCTATCACCGCCTCTGCCCCAATTTTTATGTTTTGAATAACGGTAGCACCAATACCAACATGGGCACCCCGGCCAACCTGGACTTTACCAGCCAATCTAGCACCGGGCGAAATATGTACATTATCTTCAATTATATTATCATGTTCAACTATGGCTCCAGTGTTGATTATTACATTGGAACCAATTTGCACATCGGTGTTAACAATACTGCCAGCTGCAATTACATTATTGACCCCCATTCTGACAGTAACACTAATCAGGGCTGATGGGTGAATGGCATTGATGAATTTCAGTCCAGCTTTTTTTGCTTGTTCAGCCATTTGCGCCCGCGCCTGATTGTCTCCGATAGCAATTATACAGTCTGTATAGCCAGCCTCCTTTAATCCCGGCAATTTTTCGATATTACCTATGACAGGTATATTTTTTATTTTTTGCCCGAACAATTGCGGATTCTGGTCTACAAAAACAATATCCTCCCACTGGGATTGTGCTAAAACTATATCCAGCACCACCCGCCCATGCCCACCAGCTCCTACAATAATCAACTTAGCCATTTTAACCCCCACCATTAATAGGCTATCTGTTTATTTAATAAATCCCGATTTATCTCAATCCTGGCCAGTAAATCTGCAACTCTTGGACCGGTTTTACCATCTCCATATGGATTATCATAAGTTCGACGCCCATCTTTAAGTGCTTTTATAATAGCAGCATAAATCATTTCCTCATTATAATCGACATCAATCACATTCGTTGCTCTCTCTCTACCAGCTTGACGAGATCCAATATTTATAACCGGTAAACCGCAGCTGGGGGCCTCAATAATTCCACTGCTGGAATTTCCTATCAACACAGCAGCAATCTGCATTAAACCCAGAAAATCGGCAGAAGGGATGCTGGGAAAGGTTTGCAGCCAGGCCCTATTTTGGTATTGCCTAATTATTTCCAGCATCCGCAGGTGCCCGGCATCGGAATTGGGATGGATGAGAATAGTTGGCAACTGTAGCCGTTCCAGCGCCCGCATTGTCTGTTCCATTTGCCAGCCTGCCTCAGTATATTCCCAGTTGACCGGATGCTGTAAAACCAGTAGCAAAGGCCTTTTCTCATCGATCCGATATTTTTGTACGAGAATTTCT
This sequence comes from Carboxydocella sporoproducens DSM 16521, assembly GCF_900167165.1. Classification (NCBI taxonomy): domain Bacteria; kingdom Bacillati; phylum Bacillota; class Clostridia; order Eubacteriales; family Clostridiales Family XVI. Incertae Sedis; genus Carboxydocella; species Carboxydocella thermautotrophica. The sequence goes on from NZ_FUXM01000022.1 coordinate 29,096, forward strand.
CTGGCGGTATATTGTTTATTGATAATATAATCCAACCCGGCCGCTCCGACGACATAGATATTTTCCGGTTTTTCCCCCATTTTAATCAGTCTTTCTCTGCTGCTTTCAGTGGCAGGAAAGTGAATATGGGCCAGTTTGGTAATTGCATGACGGACCGACTCATCGATCGTTCCTGAAACTTCTCCACCATGTAAGTGGACAACAGGAATACCCAGGTGAGAAAAAACAATGGCTGCAGCCAGCATTTCCCCCCTGTCCCCCAGTACCAGTCCCAAATCAGGTTCAAGCTGACCTATTGCTTCTGTCAACCCCAGAATCGCCCGACCAATAGCCTTTGCCATCTCGTCTGGACCGTCCGTTTCAGAGAGAATGGGTACTTCCGCTGCTATGGCAAAACCATCTTGCCTGATTTGTTCAATAGTCCGCCCAAAACGGGTGTGCAAATGCATACCTGTTACTATTAACTGCAAACTTAATTCCTGGTGCTGGCTGATAGCTGTCAAAATCGGTTTATAAATACCATAATCGGCTCTGGTGCCGGTAATTACAGCAATTTTCCTCATAATTCACCTCAAAATCATTCGAGCATATCCCAGGTCAATGGCTGATCGGGTGCAATATCCACTTTTGCCTTTCTGCCAATGACCTTGCTATATAACCCTGGTTCAATCCCAGTACCCGGTCTCTTAATAGCAATCATATCTTCTCGAATAGTCACCCCGCTGGGAATAAACTGACTGGAAACGATACTCTTTCGTGCTACAAGTTTATTGGCCGTCTCTATTTCTGTACATTCCTTCCTTTTGTTGCCCAGTGCTTTTTCTACATTTCTGATTTGCCGTACCATTAAAGTTAATTCCTCGGGATTGAGGGAAGCCTGCTGGTCTGGGCCCGGCAGGTTTTTGTCCAGAGTAAAATGCTTTTCGATAACGATCGCTCCCAGGGCAACTGCAGCTACTGCTACTTCCGTCCCCAGTGTATGGTCGGAATATCCTACCATCGGCCCAAACTTTTCTTGTAGTAAGTTGATCGCTCGCAAATTTACTATTTCTACAGGAGTTGGATAAGCAGTTGTGCAATGCAATAAAACAAGAGGGCAGTTGGAAAGTATTTGAACCGCTTCGGTTATTTCTGATAAATTAGCCATCCCCGTAGATAAAATAACGGGTTTGCCAAGGGAGTTGATTTTATGCAAAAAAGGCTGGTTATTCAAATCTCCGGAACTGATCTTAAACAACTCCACCCCTAACGAATGTAGAAATAACAAACTCTCTTCATCAAAAGGTGTAGACATGAAACGGATTCCCTTAGCCTGACAGTAGGCAAACAGCTCATAATGGTCCTGTTCACTTAACTCAAGTTTTTTTAACATAGCAAACTGGGATTCCCCGGTTTCAGTAGATTTCTTCTGGTAATCTGCTTTTGGCGCATTTCTGGTCACCAGTTTCTCTGCTTTAAAAGTTTGAAATTTGATAGCATCAGCCCCTGCTGCAGCTGCCACATCTATCATTTTTTTCGCTAATTGCAGGTCTCCATTGTGATTAACCCCTGCTTCAGCAATGATAAAAACTGGCTGTTCGGGCCCAATTTGCCTATCCTTTAATACAATCATGCGCATTTCCTCCTGACTCTCAGTCAGTCGCCCGTTTGTACAGTAAACCTAATCGATATAACATTTCTTTAATCTCTGTTTTAGTCAGCAAGGGTCCGGCATCGGAACGATAGGCCTGATACTGACCTTCGGTATTATAACTGGCCGGATCGATACTGGGGTAAATAACAAACATACCGGGTAGTTCCACTGCCCGTGTAGCCTCATCAGCTGTCATCAATTCTTCATGGGGTTTTTCTCCAGCTCGCAAACCAATAACCTCGATTCTGATATCCCTGGCTGTATAATTATGTTTTGGCGCAACCTCTTCGATTATCACTTCCGCCAGATCTCCCAGCCTTAAAGCTGGCATTTTCAGAATAAAGGTCTCCCCGCCCCGAGCGATTTCTCCTGCTTTCAGGACCAGTGCCACTGCCTCGGGAATGGACATCATAAACCTGGTCATCTCCGGATCAGTTATAGTTAAAGGTCCACCCCGGGCAACCTGTTGGATAAACAAAGGAATGACTGACCCCCTGGACCCCATAACATTGCCAAAACGCACACAGGCAAAAACAGTTTTCCTGGCTCCTTTATAGTAATTGGCAGCAGCCATGAGTTTCTCTGCTAATAGTTTGGTTGCCCCCATGGTATTGGTAGGATTAGCTACCTTGTCTGTACTGATGGCAATTACCCGTTCCACTTCTTCATCAAGAGCACATTCAATAATATTCTGGGTACCAAGGACATTGGTCTTAACTGCCTCAAAGGGATTATACTCACAGGCAGGAACATGTTTCAGAGCCGCCGCATGAAAAACAACATCAATCCCTTCCATAGCCCGTTTGAGTCTTTCCTTGTCCCTGATATCCCCCAGTAAATAGCGGATATTGGTATGTGAACGAAACTCATGTTGTAGTTCAAACTGTTTCGATTCATCCCGACTATAAAGGCGAATAACTTCAGGCTGAAATTGCAAAAGCTGCCTGACCAGTTCACTGCCAATCGTGCCTGTTCCCCCGGTCACCAGGATGCGTTTTCCTTTATAAATCTCTTCCATCCTCTTGCCGCCTCCTTAAGGCAAAACGCCAGTAACTCGCCAGTGGTTCATGCCGCCAACCAGGAATATATGCTCCGCCTTCCGTACAGTTCCAGAGTAATTCCTTTCCAGGAAACATAAGGGCATAATTCTCAAACCATTTGAGGTAAGAAAACAAATTGAGGGAAGTAGGTACCTTGCCCCGCTGATCATAACCATCTACCCAGAGTAAGCTATGATCCGCGATTATCTGCCGTGCCGCCACCGTATCTGCTGCATGACTGTAACCGTCTGTATAAGCCAGGTCCTGTCCAACCAGGCCAACAGAGGATGCACCCAATTTCACCAGTAGATCCAGCAAACAGGTAGCTACTGAGCCACCGGTTAAAATAAGGGGTTGATTGCGTTTCTCTGCTTCCAGTTCCGCAGGTGCAAACCCTTTTTGCCAGACAATATACCTTGGCCCCTGATAACTGGCCACTACAGAATGATTTGCCGTTGAAAGATAAAACAAAGGTGGAAGTGGTAAATTAATTTCTACATTAAATTGTTCACTAATTTTTTCATTGGGGTCAGAAATCATTACCAGGTCCGGTATTATACCTGCCTTAACCAGGGGCTTCAGGGCTGTACCCACTGTCGCAATTTTAATAGAGCCTTCTGCAGCAATTTCTTTTAAAATCGAGAGTTGTTTGGTTAGAGACGGTCCTGCCGAGACCAGAAGAACAGGGCTGCCGTTGATGAATTTATTGCAAGCTGTAAGACCAGGATCGTTTAAAGTAAGATTGTGAGCAAAATTTTCTTCAAGTAACTTTTTCTGATTTTTATAAGCTCTCTGTTGTAAAAGATAACTTTCCAGGACTTTTTTAACTGGTGACAGAGCCTCAGACATCAGGGCCAGAGAATGATTGTGAATAAAAACCATATTTTCAGGAGCCAGAAGCAAAGGTAATAATATATTCTTTATTTCTTCTATATTTTCACTGCAATAGATTTTAACTCTCTCGGACAGTCTGAGCAGGTGTTGTTCTTTTATCCAATTATAGAAGTGCGGGTTAAATTCCCATACTGTTATAGGAAAATCGGGGTATTGTTCAGCCAGAATATGGACATGATAACCCAGCCCCAGCCCGATTACCACCAGGGCCTGAGGGTGACCGGTCATCATCTCTGTCCAGCCTTTAACCCACTGCTCGGCTTCACGTAAAGGGTCGTATTTACTGTGTAAATAGATTTCCTTATTTCCCTCTCTGATTTTTACCGTCGGCAAACCAGTTCTGCTTATAATTTTCTCCCAGGTAATGCTCATTAATTATCCAACCACTCTTCCAGGACTGGTACAATCTCATATTCCAGCAAATCGCCCAGCAGAATATAATCGCGGTTAGCGAGAGCTGACTCCAGTTCCGAAAAATGCATAGTTAATTTGCTTGGATCAATCTCTGTTAAAAGGCCAAATTTTTGCAATTCACTTACAGCAGTGATAACCCACTCTAATCCTTCAATGGCTGCCGGCAGTAATTGCATGGCACTGGCTTCATCAGCAGTATGAAATTGCTCGGCAATTTTTTGACAACCTGCAATCAATTTGGGCAGATATTCCGCCAAACTGGCCATGGTTTCATTTAGTAAATCTTCTTTATTCATCTGCATTATCCTCTCTTAGTTTTTCAATAATCTCAGTAACATAAATAACAGCCTTATTGATGGAACGGTAAAGAGCCTCTGATTTATCCAGAATTCTCTTAGTCCGTTCCACAGCCGTTTCCCTGGCTGGTTCCAGATAGAGATGATTGATGCGGAAAATTTCCGGCATAATGGCAAAATGTACTAAATTACTCTTTAACAACTTATTCAATTCCTCATCTATTTTATCCAATTTAGTCAGAATTTTGGCATTAACATGTTCAGTTTGCCGGGAAACCCCCTTTAATAAGTCAAGTGCCTTATGACATAATCGCTCTACTTGTTTTAGTTTAACCATTTCCTCCTTGTAACTTTTCTCAATCCTGTCCCTAACCTGTTCCGGTTCAATATCTTGCAAATAGAGACTGGCCAGGTGAGCACGGACATCCCGGTTACAATAGCGTTCGATAAACTCTCTAAAACTAATGTGTTCCATTCCTTCGATGTAAACTCCACCTTCAGTAGCATTATAAACCGGTCGCAGGTCCCCGTAGACTTTCCGCATGGTCAGCAGCTGGTCTTCAAATTGTTTCTTCATGTTGAGAAAAGGATAATCGGTAATAACTTCTTCTCCATAAAAACCTTTAGTACGCAAATATTTTTTACCATCCACTTTTTCCGGTTCCAGCTGTACTTCTTTAAAATATTTGTTTCCTTCTGCATGGGATTTATTGCCTGTATAGGCCAGGTCCTGGCCAATAAAACAAATCGGCCCCGAACTAATCTGTCTGGCCAGGTCAAAACAAAAATTGGCTACTGAAGGACCGCCTCTGACATAGCCCAGAGGCTCTCCATAAACCTGGTCAGCCCATTCTGCCAGTTGCTGGTTATCGCTATTAAAAACCACTTTTATACCCCTGTGTTTTGCCGGAATCTCTTTATGCACAATCAAAGCATAATATAACGGAATATCATCAATTTCTATCCCTTCAAAATGTTTCAGGTTAGCTGTGCTGCCATCAATGGTTACTACCAGATGGGGTTTAACTCCCCCGCTTAACAGAGGATTAATGGTTGACCCTGCAGCTATAATTAATGCTTGATCTTTAATTTTCTTTAATAATTCGAGCTGTTTATTTAAAGATGGCCCTGACGCAGCAATTACCACAGGGCAATCCAGTTTTCCTGCCAAACGCCGAAAAGGTATTGATTTCCAGGAAAAATAGAGATTAGACAAAAAATTATCCTGCCAGGTTTGGGCAAAATACTTGATAGTATTCAAATTTACCAGTTCCAGTTTGCTTACTTCCAAAACCAGTTTTTCCAGTTGATTTTTTTCCTCAGGCAAAAGTTTGTCATAATTGGGAGAACATAAAACTTCCACTCGACCTGCATATTGCAGATTAATTATAAAGCGCAAATGACGTTCAATTTCCATGCGTTCAAATCCAACCAAAATAAGTACGCGCTCATGCGCATAAAACTGGTGTAAATCAATAAATTTAGCTGCTTCTAGAAAGAGTTCAGCAACAGGTTCTATGATCAGCAAAAAATCATTTTCATCCAGGTGTCGCAAAAGTTCTTGAGCAAAATACCCTGCACCAAAACCGAATAAAATGTGTAAATGGTTTTTTTGGTAATGAACTTCTGCCCAACGTTGAGCCTCTTTAATTGGATCATAGCGGCTGTGCAAAAACAAGCCATTGACAATTACATAAGGTTGACCTTTTTTACTGTTCAGTATATTGATTTGAAACTCTTTAAATTGACTATTTTCTAGTTTGATTATTTCTCCCATTTCCATTTCTCCTTAAAACTAATACTAAAATAGGCAACCTGTAAAGGCTGCCTATTTTAGTATCAATCATAAACTTATTACCGGAGTAACTGCAGAACCCCTTGCGGCTGCTGGTTGGCCTGCGCCAGCATTGCCTGAGCAGCCTGAGTCAGGATGTTGTTCTTGGTGAATTCCATCATTTCCTTGGCCATATCTACATCACGGATCCGGGATTCAGCAGCTGTCAGGTTCTCAGCACTGGTATCCAGGTTGTTGATGGTGTGTTCCAGCCGGTTCTGATAGGCACCCAGCTTGGAACGTTCGGTAGATACTTTGGTAATGGCGTTATTTACTACTGTTACAAAGGAAGTAAAGTTACCGTAAGTAGACAAACCGCTGATTTTAGCCTGGGTTAAATTAGCATCCAACGCTGATGCATTCATTGCATTAATAACTAGCTTGATATTTTGTCCGGAATTGGCTCCTACCTGGAAGATATAAGAGTCATTCTTCTGGAGCAGTTTTTGGGTGTTAAATTCAGTATTAGCTGCAATACGATCAATTTCCTGCTTCAGTTGCAATAATTCATCCTTGATGGCGCTTCGGTCTGCTGTAACGTTGGTATCATTGGCCCCCTGTACAGCCAGTTCCCGCATCCGCTGCAGGATAGAATGGGTTTCATTCAAAGCACCTTCAGCAGTCTGGATCAGGGAGATACCATCCTGGGCGTTCCGGGAAGCCTGTTGCAGACCCCGAATTTGACCCCGCATTTTTTCAGAGATGGAAAGACCAGCAGCATCATCTCCAGCTTTGTTAATGCGCAGACCGGAAGAAAGTTTGGCGATCGAGTTGGAAGCTGCAGCAGTATTAGCAGTCAACTGCCGATAGGTGTTTAGAGATGCGATGTTGTGATTAATTCTCATAATTTTTCATCCTCCTTGATATTATTTTTCGGCATCCATGCCGAAATTTTTCCCGCCGTCATCCGGCCGCTATGACGGTGGGTGATTTGCTCAATAATATTATCGTAAGATGATAATTTTTATTTACATCGTATTTCAGAAAATATATGCATTCTAGATTGTTTATAAAAAAATATCTCCTGATTACTCTGATTGACAACTTATTTTAAGATTTTTTGCATCTCCGCCAAACTTTCTAAATTTACCCCCTGAGCTTCCCGGTTGGTAACTACAATCGCTTCATAAACCTCCTTCCGCCAGACCCCAATTTCTCTGGGAGCAGAGATGGCCAGTTTCACTCTATCCCCCTTGATTTCCACCACTTTTACTTCAATCCCTTCCCCCAGAACCAGGGACTCACCTGCTTTCCGACTCAGTACCAACACGGGTTTCACCCCCTTGAGCGGCTGGCAGCAAATAATGTCTTACCGAATATCGTTTATCTTCCAGAACGACCTGTTTGGCCAGTCCTTTACGAGCATTTATGAGCACAGGGGCCTTTAAATTAACACTGATATCCTTGATATTCTCCGGAATCCGGACAATCAACAAAATCCGCAAGTCTGCCTGGTCGTCAATTTCCAGTAATTCCAGTTCTTCCGGCGGGAAAACAGGATGATAGTCTGCTAAAATTGTGCCAGGTTCTACTACCACAAAGGCCGGTTCCGGACTGTTTACCGCCTGCAGCCAGAAGAAAGGACCAGGGTTGTTCTGGTCATGCAACACCACATATTGTTTGATATCTTCAAAACCCAGAATAGGGCCAATAAAATTAAGAATATCTTCCTCATTTATTTTAATGACGCCAAAAGCTTTGGTGGTAATTTCCATCCCAATTCCCCCTATTTGCGTATGTCTACAACGCTACCGATAAATTCTATTTGCAACTCTGGTTTCTGGGCCAGGTAGATTTCCACTTTGCCCGGTTGATAATCATGGATTACCTGTCCCGGCCGAAAACTAATTTCCACCTTTCCCGGTTCGATCAAAAGCTTTTTACCTCCACTAACAGTGATTTCCGGTCGTGACTGAGGAATGAAGGCAATGTTGAACTCTGCCGGCGGTGGATTAGCAACAGCCTCAGCCTGCTCGGCCAGGGGATTACCCTTATGTTCAATAGCGGCCAGTTCATCTCCTTCTTCTGCCCGCCTTCCAATGCCCTCTAATACCAGCTGTTTAGCCCGCTCCGCCTCATCTCGCGTAAGATCAAACACATTCTTCAATCCAGTTTCAGCAAAACAGGGATATTGATTGATTTCCACCCGAAAAGGCTCCCCTACCATTTCCGTTTTGGTAGGTTGAGTTGTAATCTCAATCCTAGCCGGTATCTGTTCCAGCCGTTGCTGTGCCGGAATGGCATTTATTTCAATTCGTGGCCATACATGAGTTATGCGGAATTGCATGGCTCACCACTCCTTGAACAAATTCGCCCTTCGGGCGACTTAAAAGAGTAAGCCGCAAAGCTTACTCTTTTTCCCCTTTATAAACCATGCCTCCAGGACAATAAGGACATTCCAAAATTGGCATTCCTGGTGAGCCCAGGTTATCCAATTTGTCCATAGCTTTCATCTCATCTACGATAAATGCTGGCACTTCCTCTTTATACCCACATTTCTGACAATGATAATTGTAATAGGTTTCCTTCTTCTGTCCTTCGAAGGGAAGCTCCCAGTCCAGCAGTAGATCT
>NZ_FUXM01000023.1 GCF_900167165.1 Carboxydocella sporoproducens DSM 16521
CCAAAATGAAGCTGCGGTGCGGACTGGCCCTATGTGTTATGCTAGCAATGGCGATAGGGCGAATTCGGGAAAATCAGGCAGAGAAGATGCGGAGCCTGGTAGCTTAAAAAGGAGAAGAAAAGCATCTCTAATATGGGCAAAAAGTTACAGGCCGGATGATTAAGAAGTCATTTTAGGGCTAGTGGGATTAGTGCGCCCTTTTTTAGGATTTAAAAAAAGAGAGATACCATTATCCTTGCTAAAGAACTGAATGATAATGTTTAAAAAAAATTATTTATAATATTTTTAGCAATTTTCATTCTGAAAAAGGGTACATCGCAAAAAGCATTAATATTTTATCTATTGACAATCGCAAGTTGTCTATTATAAAATATACTGTACCCTGTAAATCAGGTTGGAGGGACCCGCAATGGCAGACAAGCAACAGGAAAAGGTAGTGGCAGAAAACCGTCAGGCCCGCTTTGAATACGAAATCCTGGAGGTCTATGAGGCCGGTCTGGAGCTCAAAGGCACAGAAGTCAAAAGCCTGCGAGCTGGCAAGGCCAACCTCAGGGACAGCTTTTGCCTGATAAAAAATGGTGAAGCCTGGGTCCACAACCTGCATATCTCTCCGTATGAACAGGGTAACCGTTTCAATCATGATCCGACCCGGGTGCGTAAATTGCTCCTGCACAAGCATGAAATCATGAAACTGTTTGGGGCTATTTCCCAGAAGGGGCTGACTATCGTCCCCCTGAAAATCTATTTTACCCGGGGGAAAGCGAAAATGGCCATTGCCCTGGCCCGCGGCAAAAAGCTGTGGGACAAACGCCAGGACATGGCCGAGCGGGATGCCAAACGGGAAATTGAACGGGCTTTCCGCGACCGGCAACGTCAATAAGGGGGCGTACTGGTTTCGACGGGGGCTGAATGAGCGTCAGTAGCGAGCCGGGGTTCCATCTGCCCGTCAAGACGGTGGGAAAACAACGAATGCCAACGAAAATTACGCTTTAGCTGCTTAATTTCAGCTAACCTCCAACCCTCTGGGCTCCGGGTGAGGGCTTGGGGGTCACATTGACGGAGCTGGCCTGGCCCCAATTCTCGGAGGGGTGAGGCGAGATTAATCGAGATAGCTGCGGAAAAGCCTGTCGGTGGGCGTTTCGGCAGCGAAAGGTAAAACACCTGACTGCGCTCGGAGAAGCTGGCGTGGGTTCGCCTTCGGACAGGGGTTCGACTCCCCTCGCCTCCACCATAGAAAACCCTAACAGTAAGTTTTACGTCTAAGCCGTTATCCTTAGAGTGTAAAACTACTACTGAATCAACATATTCCTGTAATACCTGCTTTTTATCTTCATCGTTATCGGAGAAAAGCAGGTATTTTTTATTTTCCAGTACTTAATAATTATTGCCTCATCAAAATGATGGTGGATAGCAAGATGGGCGCAGCAGCATAAAACAGCGGGTACGCGGTTCGTTATTGCTCATCCAAACCCTTACGGGTTTCACATACCCGCAAACCGTTATATGAAAGACTATGCCTTTTAAATATCAATCGTCAGGAAATATTTAAAGAGGATAAAAGAAAAAATTTGAGATAATTTTAGCAAAGTATTATATGAGCATAATATCAATATTCTGCGTTTGAGAGAAGTGTTTTTTTCAGTTAAAAATTCCCCCTTTAGTTTAAAAAAAGATATTAATATTTATACTTTTCTTGAACCCATCGTTTGGTTTCTTTTAATCTTTTTCTAACAGCCTGTGAAGGTATTCTTCATAACTTAATTCGACTAATGCTGCCTCTTCTTCAAAATATTCTTTATTTCAGTTGTTTTTTAGTTGTGTAGGATGATGATTAAATGTGGTATAATAATTCTGAGGTGAGATTTATGAATACAGCTAAGAGTATTTTATTAAAATTAATTGATGAAATTCCAGGAAGTCAAATACGAGAAGTTATTGATTTTATTTTATTTTTAAAAAATAAGCAGGATAATCAGGTATTCAAGGATTTATTGTCTGCCAGTGAGAGCAGTATAGATTTTTGGAACAATGATATTGATGATGAGGTATGGAACAATGTATAGGCAGGGCGATATCTTATTAATTCCTATTCCTTTTAGTGATTTGACTTCCAACAAAAAACGCCCTGTCCTTGTTTTATCTAAATGATAATTATAATAGCAGAACAGAAGATATAGTGGTTGCGGCTATTACTTCGAACCTGGTGGCAAAAGATTATATTAATCGAGCTTGATGTATATCACCTTGGATACCTTCTTAGGATTAGCGATTGTGACTTTTCCTTGTACAGCCTAATCCTGAGAGAGGTATCTTCTTTTTTAAAATCTTTAGTCTTTTAAATTATTCATATTTCTGCCATAATTCGGCCCTAGTTTTGTCACAACTTGGGGATATACTAAAGACAAGAGGAAGATATGAAGGGAGTTGAATTAAAATGATGATGGGAAATTGGTTTGGTGGCTGGGGATATAGTCCTTTTGATGGAGGAGGATGGTGGACGATGGGAATTGGCATGCTGTTTAATATCCTGTTCTGGGGTGCCCTGATTTACCTGGCTATCAGGTTTTTGAACAAAGGCGATTTTGAAGGATTTACTGGTAAAAGGGGGGAACCGCCGGAAGAAATTCTACACAAGCGCTATGCCCGGGGCGAAATCACCCGGGAACAATACCAGCAAATGCTGGGAGACTTAAAAAATAGGAGGATGATGGACATGAAAAAGAAATGGTTAGCTCTGGTAGCAGCAGTACTTCTGGTAGCCTTTGCGGTCCCGGCCTTCGCGGCTATTACTGATGCCCAGAAGAAGGAAATCCTGGATCTGCAAAAACAAATGATCGAGCTGCGCAAGAAGATGATCGACAAATATGTGGAAGCCGGGCAACTGACACCTGAACAGGGTAAACTGATGAAGGACCGCATGGACCAGATGGAAAAATACCGGGAACAAAATGGGATTCTGCCCGGACCTGGCATGATGCAAGGTGGCGGTTGTGGGGGATTTGGTTTTGGTGCTAATGGCGGTTTCGGCGGTCCCATGATGGGGGGCGGCTGGGGCGCTCAAACTCAGGGGTTGTAAAAAGGAAAAGGGGGCTATGATAGCCCCTTCAGGCTGTCGACAAAGTCTCGGCAGCCTATTTTAGCTTTATTATCACATTTTGTGGGATATTGCGATTATAGTACTTGATGTTCAGTCCTCTGGATAATCTCATTCTGCAAAGCTTCACTGAGGTCACAAAAATAGTCACTATAACCGGCCACCCGCACAATCAGATCCCGGTAGCGTTCCGGCTGGCGCTGCGCTTCTCGCAACGTGGCGGCACTGACCACATTAAACTGAATGTGATGCCCTTTGAGACGGAAATAGGCGCGAATCAGGGCCATCAGCTTATGAATACCTTCTTCTGTTTGCAACAGGCCAGGGGTGAATTTCTGGTTCAAGAGAGTACCACCGGTGCGAAGATGGTCCATTTTGGCGGCAGACTTGATCACAGCCGTGGGGCCAAAGCGGTCAGCCCCCTGCACAGGTGAAATCCCCTCGGATTGGGGTTCCCCTGCCCGCCGTCCATCGGGGGTAGCGCCGGTGACTGCCCCGAAGTAGACATGACAGGTAGTGGGCAGGAGATTGATGTGATAGGTTGCCCCCCGGACCGATTTACGTCCTTCGATAGCCTGGTAGTAGGCTTCAAATACTTCCTGCATTATAGAATCAGCAAAATCATCATCATTGCCGTATTTGGGAGTTTTGTTCTGCAAGAGCTGGCGCAAATCCTCCTGCCCCCGGAAATTTTGGCGGAGGGCGGTGAGCAATTGTTCCATCGTAATGGTACCATCGAGAAAAACATGTTTTTTAATAGCTGCCAGGCTGTCGGTAAGGGTAGCTATGCCTACTCCCTGGATATAGTTAGTATTATAGCGGGCTCCCCCGGCATTATAGTCTCTGGCATTGGCGATGCAATCATCTATTATAATGGACAGAAAGGGAGCGGGCATGTATTCACCATAGAGTTTTTCGATGATCTGATTTCCTCGCAGTTTAATTTCCAGGAAATGCTGGAGCTGTTGTTTATAAGCCTGGAACAGTTCCTCATAACTGGTAAAGTTAGCAGGGTCGCCGGTTTTCGGCCCCAGCTGCTTGCCGGTGCGAGGATCGAGGCCGTTGTTGAGGGTGATTTCCAGTACCTTAACCAGGTTAAAGTAGCCCGTAAGCCAGTAGGCTTCTTTACCGAAAGCCCCGGCTTCCACACAGCCGCTGGTACCACCGCAGCGGGCATCTACCAGAGATTTGCCCTGGCGTATCAGCTCAGCGACGACGGCATCGGCATTAAAGACCGAGGGCTGGCCCCAGCCTTTGGCGATGATCTGACAGGCCCGTTTCAGGAAGTCATCGGGGTTTTTCTGGCTGAGCTGGATATTGGAGCTGGGCTGCAGCAGGCGCATTTCATCGATGACATCCAGGATAAGGTAGGTAACCTCATTGACTCCATCTTCGCCCTCAGCAGTCAAGCCGCCGCAATTGATATTGGCAAAATCGGTGTAGGTGGCACTTTCCTGCAAGGTAATACCTACTTTAGGGGGAGCAGGCTGGTTATTGAATTTGACCCAGAAGCATTGCAGCAGTTCCTTGGCTCGTTCCGGAGTCAGGGTGCCTGCTGCTATTTCTTTTTGATAAAAAGGATAGAGATGCTGGTCCAGTCGCCCGGGATTAAAGGCATCCCAGATATTGAGTTCGGTGATGACACCGAGATGGACAAACCAGTAAGCCTGCAGGGCTTCCCAGAAGGTGGAGGGAGCTTGAGCCGGGACTTTGCGGCAGATGGCAGCGATTTGTTCCAGCTCCTGGCGGCGCCGGGGGTTGGGTTCACTGGTTGCCAGCTGCAGGGCTTTTTCTGCATGGCGTTCGGCGTAGCGGATAATAGCGCGGGCGCAAATGGCCATTGCCCTCAGTTCCTCCTGTTTCCGATAGGCTTCGGGGTCATGGAGGTAATCAATCTGTTGTAATTGCTGTTCAATCTCCCGCAGAAAATCAAGAAAGCCCTTGCGGAAGACTTTGTCATCCCCGGCGGTATGGCCGGGAGCCCGTTGCTCCATGAATTCCGTAAATATCCCGGCTTGATAGCAATCAAGCCATTCCTGGCTCATCCGGGCAAAAATGCGGTCCCGCATGGAGCGGCCCTGCCAGTAGGGGATGATTTTTTCCGCTTGAATACGTTTTTCTTTGTCACTGACCCGGAAGAAGATTTTTTCCCGGCTGTCAATGATGGTGAAATCCTCCAGAGTATGACAGCAGAGCTCGGGGTAGGTGGGGGTGGCTTTGGGGGCCGGGCCCCGTTCGCCCACAATTAGTTCATCTTCGCCAATGTAGATGGTTTTGCGCTCCATCAGGGCCTGAAAAACCAGAGCCCGCAGGACCGGGATGGAAACCTTGCCGGAGTATTGCTGGTAAACCTCGGTTACGATTTCGGCCCGTTCAGTAGAAAGGGTAGGGATGGCTTCCAGGCTTCTCTGTCTTAATCTGGCTACACGCTCATTCATCTCTTCAACCTCCGATCTTGATTTTTTGACAGTAGGGGGCCAGCAAGGCGGCGATTTCCTCCAGCTGAGCGGCTGTGGGCTCAGGGGTATCTGCCAGGGGGTAGTCCTGCTGCAGGCGACGGTATTTGTCCCGGGCCAGGGCATGGTAGGGCAGCAGATTGATTTGTTCCACCTCGCCCAGCTCTCGCAAAAAGACAATCAAGGCAGACAGGTGTTCCTCATCATCATTGATGTCAGGGATGATGGGCAAACGCAGAAAAAAACGCTTTTTCAGCCTGGTCAGCAACTGCAAGTTGTTCAAAATGAGGCGATTGGATACCCCTGTATAAAGAAGATGCTTCTCCTCGGCCATCAGTTTCAGATCATAAAGAAAGAGATCTGTAAAAGGGGCGATGGTTTCGAGGATGGCAGGATGGGCATAACCGCTGGTATCCACAGCGGTTGGCAGGCCCTGTTCCTGACAGGCCTGCAGCAAAGCCAGAAGAAAAGCGGGCTGGGCCAGGGGTTCACCACCGGAAAAAGTCACACCACCCCCGGATTCTTCGTAAAAGACCCGGTCCTGGGTTACTACCTGCAGCACTTCAGCCACTGTCACCCTGCGTCCCACCAGTTCCCGGGCCAGAGCCGGGCAGGCAGCAGCACACTGGCCGCAATGCCGGCAGCGGGACGGGTTGTTCAGGGCCTGCTGGTAACAGGCGGACTGACAGCGGCCACAGCCGATACAGCGCTGGGGAAAAAGCAGCAATCTGGGCTGAAAGCTCTGGCTTTCCGGGTTATGACACCACTGACAGTGCAGGGGGCATCCCTGCAAAAAAACAGTGGTTCTGATTCCTGGTCCATCCTGGATGGAAAATTTCTGGATATTGAAGATCATACCGGTTTTCATTTCATCACCTCGATATCGGGATTATAAGCAAGAATGATGCCGCCTTCAAAACGGGCAAGAAAACAAGCCACTGTACCATTTTTGGTACGGTGGCTGTCAAATTTATGGGACTATGTCTCATTTTTGGGATGGAGCCCATATTTTTTTAATTTGTTATGCAGGGTCTGTTTGGGGATACCCAGCAAGCGGGCAGCCTGAGTTAGCTGATTGCCCGCCTGTTGCAGGGCAGTTTGCAGCAGGCGAGTTTCCAGGTCTTGCAGGGCTTGTTTCAGGGGCAATAGCGGCTGGGCAGGTTGGGGAAGCGGAGCCGGGTCCAGCAGACCGGGGTGTTCCCGGGGTAAATCAGCCTGAGTGAGCAGGGGACCATCAGCCAGGTTGACTGCACTTTCAATGACATGCTCCAGCTCCCGTACATTACCGGGCCAGTTATGGCGGTAAAACAGTTCCAGCACCTCCGGGGCAAGGCCCTGGATATCCTTTTTCAGCTGTTGCCGGTACTTATGGATAAAGTGTTCAGCCAGCAGTGGTATATCTTCCTTGCGTTCCCGCAGGGGCGGCAAATGAAAGAAAATCACATTCAGGCGGTAGTAGAGATCCTGGCGCAGCCGCTTTTCCTGCAATAGTTTGAGGGGATGTTCATTGCTGGCGGCAATCACCCGCACATTTACTGTTCGGGTCATAGTGTCACCAATACGGCGAATAACCCCATCCTGCAGCACCCGTAAGAGTTTGGCCTGCAGATCCCTGTCCAGGGAATTGATTTCATCCAGAAAGAGGGTACCGCCATCAGCCAGCTCAAACAGGCCGGGTCGGTCTTTGGCCCCGGTGAAACTGCCGGCAGCAGTGCCGAAGAGCAGGGATTCCAGCAGGGTAGGGGGCAGGGCAGCACAGTTCTGGGCAATAAAGGCGTGCTGGCGCCGTTCCGGGCAGGCATTATGGATGGCCTGAACCAGCAGTTCCTTGCCAGTACCTGTTTCGCCATAGATGAGGATAGGGGAGGGACTGGCGGCTACCTTGCGGGCCCGGTGCAGAATATCCTGCAATACCGGGTTATGGGTAAGAATATCGGCAAAGGTATAACGGGTTCCATTCCCCCGGGCTTTGCCAGGATTTTTGCGGCCAGCCAGTTCTTTTTGCAGGGCCAGGATTTTTTCGGACAGCTGTACTACCTGGGTCAGGTCCTTGAAGATTTCCACTGCTCCCACCAGCTGACCGTCTTCGAACATGGGGATGGTGGAGGTGACAGTGGCCACCTGTTTACCCTGATAGTTGGTATAGTGCTGGACATGATTGAGCAGCGGCTGACGCTGCCGTAAAACATAGTAGAAGGTGCTGGTTTCTTCCGTCAAACCGGGAAAGACCTCCAGGATATTTTTGCCGATGGCGGCTGCCGGGTCGATGCCAGCAATATTGGTGGCCGGCTCGTTATAGAAGATGATATTGGCCTGAGTGTCGGTAACAATGATGCCTTCATCCAGATTGGACAGGATTATATCCAATAGATGTTTGTAATCCACTTTGGTTGCCCCCTTGTTGCTGGCGATATACGTGAAGAATTCTCCACAGCCGGGGGAAGTCCTTTTTTTAACACATCTTTTCTGGACGCCAGAAATACCAGGAAACCTGTAACACAAAACCAAACCACCTCGCCGGACAGGCAAGGTGGTTTAGCTTTAGTCCTGGATTATCCGTATAGCCCCTGCTTCTTTCATCAAGGCCCGCACTTTGTCTCCTTCCCCTTTGGGAATCTCCACTGCTATCAGGATGCCGGCCTCTTCCTCCAGGCCATTAATTGAGCCGGCAAAGCTGCTCAAATCCGCCAGCCGCTCAGTTTCTGTTTGTACCCAGATTACATCCTGCACTGCCTTTTCCGGTGGCAGAGGCAGGGGTTTTTCCCCGATATTGCTGACGATCAGGTCCTGACGGTCCAGGCCGATCTGGTGCAAAGAATCAATGAGGGCACTGGCTTGCTGCTGGTCAGGCATTACTGCGATTATGCGCATAGTCTCACCTCCGCCTTTATTATGCCCGCTTGTGATAGCTTTAACCCGGATTGTTAACTTCACATAATTATGCTACAATGATTTTGATAAACAATGATTAAGGGGCTGATTACTTATGCCTGAGATTCGACCAATTAAGGACTTAAGAAACACAAATGAAATTTAACAGGAGGAAATAAACTTGCGAATAGCAGCTGCTGCGGTTAACAGCTATGAATATAAAGAAGTGGAAAAGGGAATAGAAGAGGTATTGGCCTGCTTCGGAGGGATCGAGGCTCTGATCCGGTCAGGGGAGAGGGTGCTCATCAAACCCAATATGCTGGAAGGACTGCCTCCGGAGCGAGCAGTAACCACCCATCCGGAAGTAGTAAGAGCGGTAATTCGTCAGGTAAAGAGGGCCGGCGGCATACCTTTAGTCGGAGATAGTCCTGGAATTGGCAGTGGCATGAAGGCGGCGGAAAAAAACGGCATAGCCGGGGTATGCCGGGAAGAAGGAGCGGAATTGCTGGCATTTGCCGAATCAGCGGAGTATTCCTTTCCTGAGGGAAAAGTAATCCGCAAGTTCCATTTGACCGGTGAACTGCAACAGGTGGATAAAGTTATCTCTCTGGCCAAAATGAAGACCCATTCCTTTATGGGCATCACCGGGGCCGTCAAGAATTTGTTTGGCTGCATAGTGGGTCCAGGCAAAGCTCAGTTTCACCTGCGCCTGAAGCGACGGGACGATTTTGCTGCTATGCTGGTTGACCTGGCCCTGCTGGTTAAGCCGGTTTTTTTCCTGGTAGACGGAATTGTTGGGATGGAAGGCAATGGCCCCCGTAATGGTTCGCCTATTCAAGCGGGAGTGATTTTGGGCGGCACTAATGGCTTTGCTGTTGACCTGGTCATGGGTCAGATGATGGGTTTCAACAGTGAGGAATTGCCGGTATCACGGCTGGCTCTGGCCCGGGGGCTGGTACCGGGGTTGAAGAGGATTGAAGTGGTAGGCAGTGGCCGGGAGTTACGCTGGGATTTTCAGCCCCCCTATAACCTGGAGTCTCTGGATGGGCGGGTCCCGCCTTTTCTGGTCCGCTTTTTCCAGAATCAGTTTACCTATCGGCCGGTTATGAATGAAAAGTGTACCGGTTGCAGCCGTTGTGCTCAGCATTGTCCACCGCAAGCCATAAAGATCGAAAATGGGAAAGCGATGGTAGACTATGAGCAATGTATTCGCTGCTATTGTTGCCAGGAACTCTGTCCCTTTGATGCTGTTATTCTGGAACAGGGATTATTGCTCAAACTGTTCGGTCGGAAAAAGTAACCAGATGCCAGTGGCAGGCATATACTAAGACAAGAAGCTTAATCAGAGCAGAAGGGATTATTGGGTCAGCTACAGCTAGCGGTATTTATGGCCTGGCTAAAGCGGCTATTAAAGAACAAACAACCCCGTGAGTACCAGGGCTCACGGGGTTTATTTTATGATCTGCACACGCTTTTGTTTACGCAGCACCAGGCGCCAGTAGATGCCTTCCCAGCCGGTGAGGGAGTGGTCATTAACAATTTGTTTGGACATTAACTCAAAAGGGCTGCGCGCTACCAGTTGTTCTACTTCTGCTTCGGTAAGGCAGCAAAGCTCGGGCAGGCCACAGCCGGGGATATCGGTCCAGAGGGCGGTAAAAACGGCAATTCCACCGGGTTTAAGCACTCTCCAGGCCTCATCTAATACCTGCTGCCGGTTTTCCTCGATGCTTTCTGTAAAAACATGAAGGAGCCCAAAGCTGTAAATGGCATCAAAGGAGAATTCCCGAAAGGGCAGATTAAGGGCATCAGCCACCAGGCACTCGAACTCTGCTTTTAAAGCCAGCCTACCGATAGCTTCAGCATCAATGTCTACAGCTACCACTTGCAGGCCTTGTTCAAAAAAATACAAGCTATCCCGCCCATTGCCACACCCCAGGTCCAGAACTGGGCCTTTGGTAGCATGGAAAAGGGGAAGAACCCAGCGGGCAGTCTGGCTGGGTGGAGTATTTTGCGCTTTTTCACTGGCAAGCAGAGTATGAAAATCAAAGGCCATGGGCTGGTTGCCTCCTGTAATTAGACATATCCTTATACAATTTACCAGTTTTATGCTAGATAATCAACAGGAAATTTCACGAAAAAACAAAATATGTGTCTGTATTTTATGCAGGGCAAAAAACTTGCATTTTTGCCTAAAATCAGGTATTATAAGGAATGTGTTAGCACTCTATTTAATTGAGTGCTAATAGTACATAAAGAGGAGGTTTCTCAGTGATGATTAAGCCGCTTGGAGACAGAATTGTCATTAAGCCCTTGGCATCGGAAGAAGTAACTGCCAGTGGGATTGTGTTACCCGATACAGCCAAGGAAAAGCCCCAGGAAGGGGAAGTAGTAGCTGTCGGCAATGGCCGTCTGCTGGAAAATGGTGAGCGGATAGCCCCGGAAGTCAAAGTAGGTGACCGGGTGGTCTACTCCAAATATGCCGGTACTGAAGTGAAATATGAAGGCGAGGAATATCTCATCCTGAATGAACGGGATATCCTGGCTGTAATCGAATAATAAGGGGGTTTAGCAAGTGGCGAAGCAGATTATTTTCGGTGAAGAAGCCCGTCGGGCTCTGGAACGGGGGGTAAATACCCTGGCTGAAGCTGTGCGGGTAACTCTGGGCCCCAAAGGCCGCAATGTGGTTCTGGAGAAAAAGTTCGGTTCCCCGCTGATTACCAATGACGGGGTTTCCATCGCCCGGGAAATCGAACTGCCCGATCCCTTTGAAAACATGGGTGCCCAGCTGG
Organism: Carboxydocella sporoproducens DSM 16521; assembly: GCF_900167165.1. Lineage (NCBI taxonomy): Bacteria > Bacillati > Bacillota > Clostridia > Eubacteriales > Clostridiales Family XVI. Incertae Sedis > Carboxydocella > Carboxydocella thermautotrophica. The sequence continues at coordinate 11,211 of NZ_FUXM01000023.1, forward strand.
TCAAGGAAGTAGCGACCAAAACCAATGATGTAGCCGGTGATGGTACCACTACTGCGACTGTGCTGGCCCAGGCCATTATCCGCGAAGGTTTGAAGAACGTAGCTGCTGGTGCCAATCCCATGATCCTGAAAAAGGGGATTGAGAAGGCTGTAGCCGTTGCTGTTGAGGAAATCAAGAAAATGGCCCGTCCGGTGGAAAGTAAAGAAGCTATCGCCCAGGTTGCTTCCATTTCCGCTGCTGATCCGGAAATCGGCAACCTGATCGCTGAAGCCATGGAAAAAGTGGGTAAGGACGGGGTAATCACCGTTGAGGAATCCAAAGGTATCGGTACCACCCTGGATGTTGTGGAAGGGATGAATTTTGACAGGGGTTATATCTCCCCCTATATGGTAACTGATGCCGAGCGCATGGAAGCGGTGCTGAATGATCCCTTTATTCTGATCACTGATAAGAAAATCAGCTCCATTCAGGAAATTCTACCTGTTCTGGAGCAAGTAGTGAAAACCGGTAAGCCTTTGTTGATCATCGCTGAAGATGTGGAAGGGGAAGCCCTGGCTACCCTGGTGGTTAACAAACTGCGGGGCACCTTTAACTGTGTGGCTGTCAAGGCTCCTGGTTTCGGCGACCGCCGCAAGGCTATGTTGGAAGATATCGCTATTTTGACCGGTGGCCAGGTTATCTCCGAAGAACTGGGCCGCAAGCTGGATGCAGCTAACCTGTCCATGCTGGGTCGGGCCCGTCAGGTCAAGGTAACCAAGGAAGAAACCGTGATTGTGGATGGGGCTGGCTCTGCTGAAGAAATTCAGAAGCGGGTGGCCCAGATCCGCAAACAGTGGGAAGATGCCACTTCCGAATATGACAGGGAAAAACTACAGGAACGGCTGGCCAAACTGGCCGGTGGGGTAGCGGTAATCCAGGTGGGGGCTGCTACTGAAACTGAAATGAAGGAAAAGAAACTGCGCATTGAAGATGCTCTCAATGCTACCCGGGCTGCTGTGGAAGAAGGAATCGTCGCCGGTGGCGGTACCGCTCTGGTGGATGTAATTCCGGCTCTGGCTGCCATTGAGGCTGAAGGCGATGAAGCTACCGGTGTGGCTATCGTCCGCAAGGCCCTGGAAGAGCCTCTGCGTCAGATTGCCAATAACGCCGGTCTGGAAGGCTCCGTAATAGTTGAAAAAGTCAAGAGCATTGATCCTGGTATTGGCTTCAATGCTTTGACCGGTGAATATGTAGATATGATCAGTGCCGGTATCGTGGACCCGGCCAAAGTTACCCGTTCTGCTCTGCAGAATGCTGCTTCCATCGCTGCTATGTTGCTCACCACTGAGTGCCTGGTAGCCGATGAGCCCAAAAAAGAAGAACCGGCCATGCCCGGTGGCGGCATGCCTCCCATGATGTAAGCCAAAAGAAGGCAGGGATAATTCCTGCCTTCTTTTTATGTGTCATCGTCAAGAAAGTTTTTGGCGAACTCAGCCTGGTCCAGCAAAACCAGGGTCTGATATTCATTGACCAGCAGTTTAAGCAATTTTAAAAGCTTATCAATAATTTCTCCCGTTTTCACTGTACGCTCTACAGCTTCATCGATTTCGCTGCGATGGGAGAAGGCGTTGGCGCTGAGCTGATTGGCGGCACTGGCCATAGATGAATAGGCGGAGGCAAGGGTACCGAGAAAGCTGATGGTTTCCGAGAGCCGCTGTTTGACATACTGTAGAGCAGTTTCGGTTTCCGGGGGAAGCAGATTGCGAAATTGCTGCTCTTCCTGGCTCATGCCGCCATTCCTCCTTTCACCCTCATTTTATGCATGGATGGGAAGAAAAAGAAATATATCTTATAGTAATGGAAGGAGGGATTGGTGTGGAATGTAGCAGATGGGAAGGTCAACTGCGGGAGGTGATGGTGCAGGCAGTCTGTGCCCGCGGTGAGAAAAATCATATCCTGGAGTTTCAGCTCAAGCCCCTGCATCCAGCCAGCAAAGTCCTGGGCTGCTGGGCGGCAGATCATAACTTTTCCGGTTCTATAATTGGCGATACTGTGATTATAAATGGTGATCTGGAGCTGACCGTCTGGTATGCCTATGAGCAAAACCAGAAAACGGAGCTGCTGAGGGAGAGGCTCAACTATCTCTGTGAGATCGAACTGGAGAACCTTACTGGTCGGCTGGAACAGGGGGAAGAATTGCATTTAACTGAGGAAAAAGAACCCCAGGTCAGCTCTTATTATCTGGAGGAAGAAGAGATCAAGGGTGCGGTGGAGATAGGTTTTACCGCTGAAATCATGGGATTGACCAAATTGCGGGTATTAGCTTATCCTGCCGAAGAAGATTAAGAAAAAAGAAGGAAAAAGAAAAAAACTGTCGAAAATACAATTAAGAGAAAGAGAGAAAGTGCAAGTTGTTACGAGGAGGGAATATGATGGACTGGCGCCGGATTGCGCTGGCTGTAACCGTTGGGTTGGGGCTTGTCCTTTTTTTATTTGGTTGTAGTGGGGACAAGCCAAAAAAGGTAACTGAACGACAACCGGCGGCTGTCAGCCAGGAACAATTGAGAGCTTTTGTTACCACTCTCTCCGGGGTAATAAACAAGGAAGCAGAAGGGTATCAGAAGCTGACTGACAGTATCAAGGCCCTGGGATATGGGAAAACAACACCGGCCCAAACCAAACAGGAAGCCGAAAAACTTCTGGCTTTGAACCAGCAGTTGAGGCAGGAACTGGATGGCCTGCAAACCACTACCCGGGAAATGGAGGAAGCGGAAGGCAATATCGCTACCTGTATTTATTTGCGCAATCAGGTAGTAGAGAAATTTGTTCAGCGCCTGGCCAAATCTCCTGCGCCCAAAACCAGTGAACTAAATGGGGTTTTAAAAGAGTTACGGGAGTCAGAAAGTTTTGCTGAAGCTGCCTCCGGCAAGCTGGCTGTTTTGAAGCAACAGGCAGGCATGGAATAAGGGTTTGCGAAAACCGGCTCAAGCTGGTTTTTTTTTCTTTCTTCATAGGCATAGACTTTTTTCACCGAATTAGGTTATATTTAAGGCAGGGAGGAATGAAAAATGGCCAAAAATACCCGCAAACAAACCTTATTATCTTTTGCCAAGTTATTTGGGGCTGCGTTACTGGGAGCTATCGGACTGGATCAGGTCAAAGAAGGGCTGGTATTACTGGCAGCGGTGCCGGGGACATCCTGGCCGGAAGCTCTGGTGCGTCTGGTCCTGGGCTCGGCAGCATTGCTGTTTGGGCTTTATGTGATATTGCGTTTTGTTTACCACTATGACAAGGCACGGGGACGGGTCAAAAACAAAATCAAGTTTCTGGAGTAGATGAGAATGGATAAAAAGTTTAAGATCACTGTCTATTCCAAAGAAAATTGTTGCCTATGTGACAAGGCTAAAGCCATTATCGACAGGGTGAAGCGTTACTGGGAACTGGAAGTGGAAGAAGTGGACATCACCATGGATCCGCAGCTGTTTGAGCTGTATAAGGAGAAAATTCCGGTAGTGGCCATTGATGGTGAACCGATATTTTTCGGTAAAATCAGCGAACTCTGGCTCAAGCGGGAACTGGCGAGGAGAGGAGAGTGAGAGCTTTGGAATTGAAACTGGACGAGCTGGCCGGTCTTTGTGAAGGGCTGGACTTGCCTGCCTACTGGGTGGACCGTTATGGTTTTATCCAGTGGGCTACATCTGCTGCCCTGCAGCGTTTAGGCTGGCCGGAAGGGCTCTGGCAGGGACGGCGGATCAGTGAAATGATGCCCCAGAGCCGGATTTTTGAGGTCCTGGCCGGAGGGCAGTCTCTGCGCTGTCGGGAGCTGACCTATATTGGAGAAACAATCCAGATCTCCTATCAACCTTGCTGGCGCGATGGGGAACTGCTGGGAGTCTGGGCGGTGATCGAACAACAGGAAAAAAGCTGTCTGGAACTGGAAGAAGAAGAAATAGGCGCTTCCCGACTCTTAATTCAAATGTATGAAACGCTGCTGGGTGACCTTCTATTAGGGCTGGCGGTAGTGGACAGCAATGGGGTCATCATTACCGTCAACCAGTACTGGGAAAAACTGTTCGGTGTCAATCTGGCTGAAATCCAGGGTATGCCTCTTAAAACCCTTTTTCCCGAAAGTCACATGGGTCAGGTACTGGCTACCGGTCAGCCCCGGATCGGGGAAACCTGGACCAGGGATGATGAAGTCTATTTCCTCTCTGAATTGCCTTTACGTTGCGGTGAATTGATTATTGGCGGCCTGGTCAAACTGGTGCCGGTGGAAAATGTCGAAACCCGGGATCTGGTGGCTCGCTATCAATTGCTGGAACGGAAGCTGCTTTTTTACCAGAGTGAGCTTTCAGCTTTAAAGCATGAGGAAGACCCCTTTGTGGCCATTATTGGCGAAAATCCGCACATGGTGAAAGTTAAGAATATGGCTCGCAAAGTGGCTCGCGGTGATGCTACGGTTCTGATTCTGGGAGAAAGCGGTACCGGAAAAGAGGTTTTCGCCCAGGCCATACATCGGGCCAGTCCCAGGGCTGATCAGCCTTTTATCAGTATCAACTGTGCTGCGATTCCGGAAAATCTGCTGGAAGCTGAGTTGTTTGGTTATGAGGAAGGGGCTTTTACCGGGGCGGTAAAAGGCGGTAAGGCCGGCAAGTTTGAACTGGCTCATGGCGGAACCCTCTTTCTCGATGAAATCGGGGATATGCCGCTGGCCATGCAGGCCAAAATCCTGCGAGCCTTGCAGGAGCGCCAGATTGTCCGCGTAGGCGGACACAAGCCCATTCCTGTGGACGTTCGGCTGATCGCCGCTACCAATCGGGATCTGGTAGCCATGATGCAGGCCGGGGAATTTCGCAGCGATCTTTATTATCGCTTGTCAGTAATAACTTTACAGTTGCCGCCACTGCGGGAGCGGCGGGATGATATTCCGGCCCTGGTTAAGATGTTGATTGAGAAGTTTAACAAAAAGTATCTGACTTCAGTAGAGGGTTATGACAAGGAACTGGAACGATTTTTGCTAAGTTATAGTTGGCCGGGGAATGTGCGACAGCTGGAGAATGTGCTGGAATATGCTTTTAATATGCTGGAACCAGGGCAGAAACTGCTTACTTTGCAGGATTTGCCGGAACAGGTTACCGGGGGTGGACCGCTGGGAGAAAATGACCTGCGCCTGGAAACAGTAGTAGCGCGGGCGGAGAAAAAGGCGATTCTGCAGGCACTGCAGGCAACCAGAGGCAATCGGATGGAAGCGGCCCGGCTACTGGGGATCCAGCGTTCAGCCTTTTATCAGAAGTTGAAGAAATATGGCTTGTCCGGCAAGGAGGAGGACCATGATTAAGCGATTGATGGATGCGGCCAGACAATTGCATAAAAGTACCGGTACCGTGCCGCCCCCGTCAGCGCTGGAAGATATGATGCTGGATTTGACCCGGCGGGCTTTGCATCTGGCGCGCGGTAAAGCCGAGCGCTGGGTATCCACTACCTGCGGGTATTGCTCTACAGGCTGTGGGCTCTTGCTGGGACTGGAAGGGGATACCCCGGTGGCGATCCGTGGTGATGAGGCCTGTGCAACCAACCGGGGCCAGCTCTGCATAAAAGGAGCCTATCAGTGGCGAACTCTCCGGCATCCGGAACGGGCTACCACGCCAATGGTCCGCAAAAACGGACAGCTGGTGCCGGTTTCCTGGGAGGAAGCTTTGCAGGTTGTTGCCGACAAAATACGGGAAGCTATAGCGGAACAAGGGCCGGAAGGAGTAGGTATTTATGGTTCCGGTCAGCTGACCCTGGAGGAGAATTATGCCCTGACCAAACTGGCACGGGGGGTACTGAAAACACCTAATTTTGATTCCAATACCCGACTCTGTATGAGCGGGACAGTACAGGGGTTGATCAAAGTTTTTGGTGCTGATGGGCCACCGGGTTGTTATGAAGATCTGGACCTGGCGGATTGTTTGTTGATTTTCGGTTGTAATCCGGCGGAGATGCATCCACAGCTGTGGCGGCGTATGCTCAAGAACAGACTGGAACGAGGAGCCCGCTTGATAGTAGTTGATCCGCGCCGCACCATTCCAGCACGAGTAGCAGATTTACATTTGCAGCTACGGCCAGGTACTAACATCTATTTGCTAAACGCTATTTTGCATGTACTGTTCCGGGATAATTTAATTAACCGGGAAGAAGTAGCCCGGCTGGCGGTCGGCCTGGAACGGGTAGAAGAAATCGTGAAAAAATATTCTCCAGCAGAAGTGGCTCCCCTTTGCGGGGTGGCGGCAGTGGATATTGAGCAGGTGGCTCGCTGGATTGCTGAAGCCAAGGCAGCTACCACTGTTTTTGTCCAGGGGGTTACTCAAAGTGCTGCCGGGGTGGAGGCTGTTTCCACCATTTGTACTCTTCATTTGCTGACCGGACATATTGGACGCCCGGGAGCGGCGCCTTTTTCCCTGACGGGGCAGGCGGCGGCCATGAGTGCCCGGGAGGTGGGAGCCAGTGGTTTTCTGCCTGGTTACCGCAACTGGCAGAATCCCCGGCATCGCCAGGAAGTGGCTGTTTACTGGGGGATTAAGCCGGAAGAATTACCCGCAGGTACCAATGACATTGGTACCATGCTGGACATGGTAGCCGAGGGCAAACTGAAGGTAATGTGGAATATTGCCACTAACCCGGTGGTTTCCCTGCCCGAGCAGGCAAGGGTTCGGCCTTTGCTGGAAAAAGTATTTCTCATCGTGCAGGATATCTTTTATCCAGTAGAAACCGCGCAGTATGCTGATGTTTTCCTGCCTGCTGCTCAGTGGGGAGAGAAAACCGGTACTTATACCAACTCGGAACGGCGGGTGAACCTGGCGGAACGGGCGGTGAATCCGCCGGGAATGGCCAAAACGGATCTGGAAATCATTCAGCTGGTAGCAAAACGACTGGGAGCTGAAGAGGCTTTTGCCTGGCCGGATCCGGAAGCGGTTTTTGAGGAGTGGAAAGGACTGTCCCGCGGTCGGCCCTGTGATATGAGTGGTATTACCTATGGCTTGATCCGCCAGGAGCGGGGAGTACAATGGCCTTATCCGGCCGGGGGTGTTAGCCAGCAGCGGCTCTATACTGATGGACATTTCTGGACTGATCCGGAACAGAGCCAGAGTTACGGTGATTTTAATCAGGCTGCGGGCAAGGCCTGGCTTTTTGCTACGGATATACCAGGGGAAATTTTGCGTCCAACTGAGGAATATCCTTTCTATCTAAATACCGGCCGGATTATGGAACATTACCATAGCCGGACCAAAACCAAACGCATTCCCGAGATTCAGCAATTAGCGCCAGAACCCTTTCTGGAAATCAATCCGCTGAACGCTCAGTCCCTGGGCATCAAGGAAGGAGAAAAGGTACGGATTGTTTCTCCCTGGGGGACGGCCGTTGCCCGGGCACGCTTGTGTGACACCGTTGCTCCCGGCCAGGTTTTTCTGCCCTTTCACTTCGGAGATGCCGATTACCAGCAACCAACTGCGGGCAACAACCTGATCGGCAATGTAGTTAACCCTCTCAGCCGTCAGCCATTGTTCAAACTGGGAATCTGTCGCCTGGAAAAGTGTCCTGATTAACGGACACTTTTCCGCATTTTTGGACACTTTTTATTCAAGAGGCGGTAGCCAGGTTACAACCGGTAAGTGGCATAAAATTTGCTAACTCAATATTTGCCTGGAGTAATTCTATAACATAAAGTGAAGAGAAAAACTTTCTCAAAGCGAAGGAGGGAAAAAGGATGTTCCAACAACAAGGCAAAGGGATTTTGCTGGGAGCCGTGCTGATGCTGGCTTTAGTAGTTTTGTTTACCGGCGGCATGGCTTATACTGACAGCGGTGCGTTTTGCAGCAGTTGTCACGTTATGGCAGAAGCCCATAAATCCTGGCAAAACTCGTCTCACCGGGAGCTCAAATGTAATGAGTGCCACGCCCCCCATAACCTGGCGGCAAAAATCCCCTTTAAGGCAAAAAGTGGCCTCAGAGACGTCTGGGCGGTAACTTTAGGGGATGTACCGGCCCAGATTAAAGTGACACCGGAATCGAAAGCAGTTATCCAGGCTAACTGTGTTGAATGCCATCGCACTACGGTGAGCCGGACCCACGTGGAAAAACTTTCCGGCCAGGATTGTACCTTCTGTCACCGGGGTCTGCCCCACGGCAGAACGCAAAAATAGCAGAGGAGGGATACATATGTGGCAAAAGGCGAAAAAATGGTTATTAATCGGTATGTCCATTACCAGCATTTTTGCTCTGGCTGCCTGTGGTTCTAATACCAGCAGTCAGCAGGGTGGGGTTGGCTTAAGTGAGGAAGAAGCTGTAGATTCATCTTTATGGAAGGATAAATATCCCCTGCAGTATGCCAGCTATCTGAAAAACAAAGAGGGCGGGATGACAGAATTTGGTGGATCTGATAAGGTTCCCAAGGCGGATACAGAGCCGGAAATCAAGAAGCTGTTCGCTGGCTATGGCTTTTCCAAGGATTATAATGAAGACCGGGGTCATGTTTATGCCGTTGAAGATGTAACTTCCACCAAGCGCTTAAAACCCAATACCCCGGCAACCTGTATGACCTGTAAATCCACCCAGGTGCCCCTTTTCTACAAAAAACTGGGTGAAGATGGGTATTATAATACCTTGTTCAGCGATATCGCCAAACAGACTAAACATTCCATTGGCTGTTCTGATTGCCATGATCCCAAAACCAATGAACTGAGAGTTACCCGTCCTGCTTTCATCGAAGCGATGAAAAGAAGAGGTATTGATGTCACCAAGGCAACCCGCCAGGAAATGCGCAGCTACGTTTGTGGTCAATGTCACGTGGAATATTATTTTGATAAAGGGAAAGTATTAACTTTCCCCTGGGATAATGGTTTTGGTGTGGATGATATTGAAAAGTACTATGATGCCAAGCAGGGCTTCAAGGATTGGGAACATCCTGATTCCAAGGCACCCATGCGGAAGGTACAGCACCCCGAATTCGAATGGTGGATTACCGGTACCCATGGTACTGCTGGTGTAGCCTGTGCTGATTGCCATATGCCCTACATGCGGGATGCTTCCGGGGAAAAATATTCTTCCCACTGGTGGACCAGTCCTTTGAAAACTCTGGAACAGTCTTGTACCAAGTGCCATACCCAGGGCACAGACTGGCTGAAACAGAAAGTACATGATATCCAGTCCCGGACCTGGGAATTGCAAACTATTGCTTCCAAAGAAATTGCCAAGGCTCATGACCAGATCAAACTGGCTCTGGCTACTCCCGGGGCAGATCAGAATCTGATTGCCCAGGCTCAGCGCAAGGTAGTGCAGGCCCAGTGGCGCTGGGACTGGATTGCAGCGGAAAACTCCCGCGGTTTCCACAACCCCGATATGGCTCTTAACACTTTAGGTAAAGCTATCCTGATGGCCAAAGAAACCCAGGAACTGGCTCAGCAGGCGATGGCCAAAGGGCAAAAGGCACAACCGGTTAAACCGGCCCAATAAAGAAGAGTTCCCGGCAGTTAATGCCGGGAACTTTTTTGCATTGGTATGATTTTTGCATATAAAAAAGATTGAAAAGGAGGTGGCGGGAACAGGATGGAGAGAAAACGGCAACTGGCCCATTTACTTGGGGGCGGCATAGCCATGTTTGTTCTCCTTTTTTTGACCAAAAACCAGGGTTTTTCACTGGCAGCCCCCTCGTTTGGTGCCTCGGCTATGCTGATTTTTGCCCTGGGAAAGGGTCAGCCGGCCGAAGGGAAAAATGCTTTCTGGGGACAAGTCCTGTCTGCCTTGGCCGGAGTGACAACAGCCAAAATCCTGGGCACTACCTGGTATGCAGTAGCGATAGCGGTTTTTCTGGCTTTTCTGGTAATGCTGGTCACCGACACCTTTCACCCTCCTGGGGGTGCTACTGCCTTCCTGGCCTGTGATACAGGCCAGGGCTGGTGGTTTGTGCTCCTGCCCGTAGCCAGCGGAATAGGTATCATGCTGCTTATCCGTTATATATCCTACCGGCTCACTGAATTAATTCCTGAATCCCGGGTTGAGGTGGAGGAAGGATAACAGGTGTCCTGAAAGATGGACAGTTTTCTTTCTGATTGCACAGTAGTGGAGCAAGCAAAGTTAGCTCATTTTCCTGAAAGGTGGTTTTTCTTAGTCCAATGGAAGTCAAATTTCTCACACAAATTGGTACTGGGAGTTCTGCTACTCAGGTTAGAGAGGTTTTATTAGCTGCTGTGAAAGCGATTGTGCAGGCAGTGGGAGAGCGGGACCGTTATACCAGACATCATTCTCAGAATGTGGCTGAATATGCTAAAATCATTGCCCGTGAGCTGGATTTGCCGTCGGAACAGGTGGAGAGTATCTATCTTGCTGCCTTGTTTCACGATATAGGTAAAATTGGGGTTCCCGACCAGGTTTTAAATAAACCAAGTAAATTAGAGGAAAACGAACTGCTACTGATTAGAGAACATCCATTGATTGCTGGCCGCATTCTGGAAAGTTTCGGCGAGTTCAGGGATATTCTCCCTGCCATTACGCAACATCATGAACACTGGGATGGGAGCGGTTATCCTTTTGGTTTAATTGGGGAAGCTATTGATTTGGGTGCCAGGATAATCGCTGTTGCTGATGCTTTTGATGCCATGACCAGCGATCGAATCTATCGTCCGGGAATGCCTCAGGCCCAGGCCATTGACATTTTGAGTAAAGGGGCAGGTCAGCAGTGGGACCCCCGGGTGGTGAACGCTTTTATTAACTGGTGGGAAAAAACCTATAATCCCCGGGGTCGGCACGACTGGCAAATGAAACATATACAGACTATTTATCAAAACTTTTTAAAGGATACGACTGGTGGAAAAGTATTACTCCTTGACGAAAAAGAGATCGAGCAATTTCTCAAACCTCTGCAGTGTTTTGCGGAGCTGCCCATCGAAAATGGTTTGCATTTAAGCTGGTCAAGGCAGTTATTCAGTGACTGGCTGGGGGAGCTGGGACTGGACCAGGTATATCAACAGACCTATCAACTGGTCTTCTCTGAGCTGGTTAGCAATATGCTCAAACACGCTGAGAAAGGGACAATCCAGTGGGGCCGAAATAGTGCCGGGGAAATTGTACTCATTGCCAATGACCAGGGCCAGGGTTTTGTGCTGGAAAAATTGCCGCAGAGCATCATGGTCAGCGGTTTTTCCACCAAAAAGTCCCTGGGCTGGGGACTTCCTTTTATACTGGAGCATTGCCGACAACTGGTAATTGCGAAAACGGAAAGCGGTACCTTTATTGCAATCAAACTTGGTTGTGAACAGATTGAAGACATGGGCCAGACTATTTAGGTGTCCATTTTGGTGGACTGAGTTCCATTAATAAGCACAATTTTAATATGCAAAGCCGTGCTAAACCGCCTCGGGCTGGTTGGCACGGCTTTTGCTTTGTTGTTGGCCGCAAACAACAGCGTTTGCATACCTTTGTGAAGGGAGGGAACAAAGTGGAAAAAATGTGGCGTACTGCAACAAATCTGATGGTTTTTCTCACCTTACTGGCAGTTGCCACCATTGGCCTGATGGGCAAATACTGGCTAATCGGTGATAGCCGCGGAGTTTTCATCTATGGTGGCATCTTTTTTATGATTTCCGGTATTGCTCTCTATGTCTGGAAAAGTACAGTATTTCCCAATGAGGAGGTAGAATGGCGTGACTAAACAACAGGACATGTCCAGGCGCAAGTTTTTAACCCTCCTGGGGGGTATACCGCTGGCTGGTATTGTAGTATCATCCACCTCAGTCTTTACCCAGTATCTGTATCCCCCTGAATCCCTGCGGACTCCACCCAAGCCAATGGAGGTGGCAGTTGAAGGGGAGTTAAAGGTAGGGGAGCTGAAGGAATTTGAATACAATGATGCTCCGGCGGTACTGGTGCAGGTGAAAGAAGGGGAATACAAGGCCTTTTATCGCAAATGCACTCACCTGGGCTGTGTAGTGATTTTTAACCAGGAGCAAAAAGTTTTTGATTGCCCCTGCCATGGCGGCAAATTCGATTTGAACGGCAATGTGCTGGCCGGGCCACCGCCGGCTCCCCTGACCCAGCTGGCAGTTAAAGTCGATGGTGGCAAGATTATCGTCAGTGAGAGGAGTGCGTAACCGATGAAAGCCTGGTTGATCGAACGTTTTGGCACCGGCTGGCTGGAAACCTGGAAGGAGATCAAGGAACATCCGGTTCCGCCTCATGCCTTGAATCCCATCTATTGTCTGGGTGGCTTAACCTTTCTCTCTTTTTTGATCCAGGCTGTGACCGGAATCATTCTAGCTCTTTATTATCGGCCCACACCGGAAGAGGCCTATGCTAGTATTCAGTTCATTATGGAGCAGGTTTCCTTTGGGGCCATGATTCGTTCTGTTCATCACTATGCGGCTAATATCATGGTTTTGCTGGTCATGCTGCATATGCTGCGGGTCTTCTATACCGGTTCCTTTAAAAAACCGCGGGAACTGAACTGGGTAGTAGGGGTATTGCTCTATCTGCTCACTCTCGCCTTCGGTTTTACCGGCTATCTGTTGCCCTGGGACCAGGTAGCTTACTGGGCTTCAGTGGTTGGCACCGAAATCATGGGTGGAATACCGGTAATTGGTAAATACCTGATGATTTTGGCCCGTGGTGGACTGAAAGTTACTGAATTCACCCTCACCCGTTTCTATGTCGCCCATGTCATTATCCTGCCCTTGCTGGCTATCCTCCTGATGGGTTTGCACTTCCTGATGGTAAGGCTGCAGGGTATATCGGAAGAACTGTAAGGGGGATGGAAAATGGCAAATAGCAAATATAAAAAAGGCACTATTCCCTTTATACCAAACCATTTGCTGACTGAAGTTGCGGTTGCCCTCTTTTTTATCGGTATCATCCTCTTTTTATCCGGGCTTATTCCCCGGGAACTGGGCGAGCCGGCCAACAAGCTGGCTACCCCGGAACATATCAAGCCGGAATGGTATTATCTCTGGATGTTTGAAATGTTAAAACTGATCCCCTCCAAGATTTTAGGACTACTGGCTTCCGGGGCGGTATTCGTAGTTCTAGCTCTGATCCCCTGGTTGGATAAGAGCCCTTATCGCCGGCCCAGCCAGCGGCCAGTGGCTTCAGCAGTAATGGGCCTGGCAGTAGTAGCAGTCATTATCTTGACCATTATGGCCTGGTAAGAGAAAAAAAGGAGGCGAGGCCCATGCTGGATAAAGCCTGGGCGCTGATTGGCGGGGCTCTCGGTTATGGCGTTTTACGCATGCTGAAAGATAAAAACGGGCTGGTGCGTCCGCCGGGAGCCCTGGAGGAAACAGCATTTCTGGCTACTTGTGTACGTTGTGGGCAATGTGCCACCGCCTGTCCCTATCAAGCGATTAAGATTGCCGGTCCAGGCAGTGGTTTTGGAGTTGGCACTCCCTATCTTGCTGTCAGGGAAAATCCCTGTCGCCTCTGTGCTAATTTTCCTTGCATCAAGGCTTGCCCTAGTGGAGCTTTAAAGCCGGTCAAGGAACGGAAAGCAGTACGCATGGGAGTAGCTCGCTTAAACCGTAAAACCTGTTTATCCTGGCAGGGGATGCGCTGTGAAATCTGCTATCGCAATTGTCCTTTCCTGGATGAAGCAATTTACCTGGATTTGCAGCCCAACAGGAAAACCGGCTATCATACCATTTTTCAAGTTTGGGTCAATGAAGAAAAATGTACCGGCTGTGGAATCTGTGAACACTCCTGTCCGGTGGAACAGGCGGCAATTGTCGTTGACCCGGAGGGGCGGTGAACAAGATGAGGAAATGGACCTGGTTACGGCGGCTGGTACAGGTACTGGTGATCGGATTACTACTAAGTCAGTTATTTGGTTTCAAATTTTTCAGCGGTGACCTCAATGCTTCCAACCTGCTGGGTATTCCCCTGGCCGACCCCCTGACAGCGCTGCAGTATCTTTTACTGGGCCAGCTGGCAGGAAAAATCTTGCTGGGAGCACTGTTGATTACAGCCTTCTACTGGCTACTGGGGGGTAAGACTTTTTGTAGCTGGGTTTGTCCGGTGAATACCGCAGGAGAACTGCTGGATAAGTTGCGCCACTGGCTGGGGCTGCCGGAGCGAAAACTTGACCATGGCTTAAAATACCTGGTGCTGGGGCTGGTGTTGCTTTTGACCCCCATCCTGGGCTATCCGGCCTTTGCTCCCTTTAATCCAGTGGGTCAAACCAGTATGGCCCTGGCCTTTGGTCTGGCAGGAGCACTGGTGCCCCTGTTGCTGGTGCTTGCTTTTGAGTTACTGCTTTACCGGCGGGGCTGGTGTCGTAGTCTCTGTCCCATTGGAGCCTTTTATGCCTTGCTGGGGCGACTGAGTCCCTTCGTAGTCACCTACCGGCAGGACCAGTGTGTGAATTGCCGGGCCTGTGCCCGGGCCTGTCCCATGGGAGCTGATACTTTAAACGGCCCTCTGGTGCAGAAGGAAGCGCTGGTTACTGACTGGGACTGTACCCGTTGCGGCAGTTGTATTGATGTCTGTCCGCAACAAGCTCTGCAATATGGCTGGAAACTGAAGCGAAAGGGGAGAAAAGACCAATGAATTTATCCCGTCGGGATTTTATCAAATCTATCGCTGCTGCTACGGCAATGGCAGCTGCCGGTTGTTCAGCACAAAAGCCGGGAGAAAAGGTGGGCCTGGATAAAGGCACGGTAGAAGTGGATGAATGGCGTAAAGCCACTTGCCGCTTCTGTGGTACCGGTTGCGGCATTATGGTCGGGATCAAGGATGGCAAGGTTGTAGCTAACAAGGGAGACAAGGAGTCACCGGTTAACAAAGGGCTGAACTGCGTAAAAGGCTATTTTGTCCGCAAGATTTTGTATGCTGAAGACCGGCTGAAAAAGCCCTTGATCCGCAAAAACGGCAAGCTGGTGGAGGCCAGCTGGGAGGAGGCCCTGGATCTGGTGGCCCGGAAGTTCAAGGAAGCCATTGATCAGTACGGTCCAGACTCCGTAGGGATGCTGGCTTCCGGACAGATGTATGTCTGGGAAGGATATGCGGCAGTCAAACTGTTTAAAGCTGGTATCGGCACTAACAATATTGACCCCAATGCCCGTTTCTGTATGGCCAGCGCTGTTGCCGGTTTCATGACCACCTTTGGCAAGGATGAGCCCATGGGCTGCTATGAGGATATTGAACATGCCAATGTCTTTATCACCTGGGGCAACAATATGGCGGAAATGCATCCTGTGCTTTTCTCCCGGGTAACCGCGCGCAAGCTGGCTGACAAAAGCGTGATAATGATCGATATCGCGACCCGCCGTACCAGGACTACCGAGATTGCTGATGAATATCTGCAATTTGTTCCCGGTACTGACCTGGCGGTAATGAACGGGATCGCTAATGTAATTATCAATGAAAAACTTTATGATGAAGAATTTGTCAGCAAGCATTGTGTCTTCAAACGGGGTAAAGAAAATATCGGCTATGGTCTGGAAGACGGGGCTAAATTCAAGGATGAGCCGCAGCCCATGACCTTTGATGAGTACAAGGCTTATGTGGCCAAATATACTCCTGAGTATGTCCAGCAATTAAGCGGCGTCCCGGCAGACAAAATTCGCTGGCTGGCTCATCTCTTTGCCGACAAGAGCAAACGCATTATGTCTTTCTGGACCATGGGCTTTAACCAGCATGTACGGGGTACCTGGGCCAACAACCTGGTCTATAACCTCCACCTGCTGACCGGACAAATCTGTAAACCGGGAGCCACCCCATTCTCCCTGACCGGCCAGCCCAGTGCCTGCGGTACAGCCCGGGAAGTCGGTACTTTTGCCCATCGCCTTCCGGCCGACATGGTGGTGGAAAATCCCGAACACCGGGCCATTGCTGCGAAAATCTGGAATGTGCCAGTGGAAAAGATTCCGGCTCAGGTGGGTTTCCATGCTACGGAAATGCTGCGGGCAGTGGACTATGGCAAGATTAAGGTGCTGTGGGTGATGTGCAATAACCCCCTGGCTGCCGCTCCCAAAGCCGGTCGCTGGCGCAAGGCCTTTGAAGAAAACAAGGCGTTCCTGGTAGTATCTGATGTTTATCCCAACCAGACCACCAAATTTGCCGATGTCGTGTTGCCGGCAGCCATGTGGGTAGAGAAGGAAGGTATGTACGGCAATGCCGAGCGACGGACCCAGCATCTGGCCAAGTGTACTTTGCCTCCTGGCGAAGCCAAGGACGATCTGTGGCAAATCATCCAGATCGCCAAACGGCTGGGCTATGGTGACCTCTTCAACTATCCCGGGGTGGACAAATATGATGGCGCTCATCCGGAAGGGGAAAGCGAGTTGAAAAAAGCCCTCTGGGAAGAATATCGCCAGTTTACCATCGGCAAGGGCAAGGACCTGGCTCCTTATGAAGAGTATGTCAAGCACCGGGGCCTGCTCTGGCCGGTAGTGGACGGCAAAGAAACCAAACGGCGCTATGTGGAAGGGGAAGATCCCTATGTCAAGCCCGGGGAAGGCATTAAATTCTATGGTAACCACAAGGAAGGGGACCGGGCTGTTATCTGGGCCCGTCCTTATGAGCCCCCGGCAGAAGTGCCCGATGCCGAATATCCCTTCTGGCTCTGTACCGGCCGGGTGCTGGAGCACTGGCATACCGGCACCATGACCCGTCGGGTTCCGGAATTGAAAAAAGCGGTGCCCAATGCCTATGTGGAAATCAACCCGGCGGATGCGGAGCGGCTGGGTATAAAGAATGGCGATCTGGTCAAGTTGACAACCAGGCGCGGGTCCATTACCGCTCCCGCTATGATTGACGGGCGGGGCAAGCCGCCGAAAGGCTCTGTCTTCGTACCTTTCTTTGATGAGGAAATTCTTATTAACCTTCTAACTCTGGATGCTTTCTGTCCTATCTCCAAACAGCCTGACTATAAAAAATGTGCGGTGAAGGTGGAAAAAGCATGATCAACCGCCGGCAATTTTTCAGCTCCCTGGGTTTGAAAACTCTGGACTGGGCCAGACAAGCTCTGGTCCAGCTCCTCAGCCAGGAAGACCTGTGGCTGCGGCCTCCAGGTGCCTTACCGGAAGAAGCCTTTTTGTTAGCCTGCACCCGCTGTGGACAGTGTGTCAATGCCTGTCCCCGGGGGTGTCTGAGCCAGCTGGGGCCTGAAGCAGGGACAGCTGTGGGCACACCGATCCTGGCATTTATAGCTGGCAAGGCCTGTAATCTCTGCGGACAATGTGCAGCCAGCTGTCAAAACGGAGCCCTGGCTTCGAACCAGGTGGGAAAAACCCTGATAGCCAGGCTGGATGCGGAAAGATGTTTGGCCTGGCAGGGAGCAATGTGCCGTGTGTGTTATGAGAGTTGTCCTAAGTTGGGAAAAGCATTGATTTTAACAGATTTTCAATACCCCACGGTAATTCAGGAGGAATGTGACGGATGCGGGTGCTGTCAACTGGCCTGCATTCAGTCCGATCCGGCAATAGCCATAAGGAGGCGAGAAGATGGCCAGCAATAAATACTTGCTACCAATGATCTTTACCATACTGGTTACTATCCTGTTCGGCGCTACCTTCGCTCTCAGCTGGGAACCTTTTATCGCCGGCCCGCCGCCGGCGAAAGTAAATCCGCCCACTATCCCCCATACCCTGCAGGGACGGGAAGGGAAATGCATACTCTGTCATAAAGATGCCGCCGGGGTTAAAATCCCCCGCACTCCCCATCCCGACCGGGCGAACTGTCTCCAGTGCCATGTCCCCAATTAAATAAAGGTGGTGGACGCGATGGTGATTTCCGGATTGTACATTCAAGTTAAGGAAGAGATGATGGAAGAGGTGGCAAAGCAGCTGGCTGCTCTGCCCGGGGTAGAGGTGCATGGCTGCTTTCCGCCGGGGAAAATTATTATTGTCCTGGAAAGCAAAAATGAAGATGATGCCCATGAAATGGTAAGCCAGACTATTGTCAACATTCCCGGTGTCCTGGGGGCTTACCTGGCCTATTGTAATTTTGAAGAACTGGTGAGCTGAAAGAGGGCTCCTGCCCTCTTTCAGCTTGGAGAGGAGGTTAGAAGATGATTACCTGCAAATGCGGTTATCAGCACCATGACACAAGCAAAATCATCAACAAACGCGATTTGCATGGCCGCCTGCGCCCTGAGTGTGCTATCTGCGGGCGACGGATTATCATCCGTTCCGTTTCTCCGCGGGAGTACAAAGACTTGCTCAGCCGGAATAGAGCCAGTTAACAGGGACCCCTTGGAGCAAAGGGGTCCCTTGCTTTTGCTTCCGTTTAAGGGTAGAATGAAAACAAAACAGGGGGAAGGTGGAACAGGACGATGCAGGTTAATGGGATTATTCTGGCTGGTGGCCGCAGCAGTCGTATGGGAAGAAACAAGGCGCTCCTGCCTCTCCAGGGGAAAGTTTTTCTGGAACGCATCCGGCAGGCGATGTTGCCAGTAGTGAAAGATATTATTCTGGTCAGCAATGAACCGGAGTGTTATCCTGACTGGCAGGGCCTCCTGGTGACGGATATCATACCACGGCGAGGGCCTTTAAGTGGCATCCATGCCGGGTTGACTGTTTCAGACTGCCACTATAACCTGGTGGTGGCCTGTGATATGCCTTTTGTCAGCACGGAGCATTTGAAGCGGTTGCGCAAGGAAGCAGAGGGCTATGATGTGGTGGTGCCGCAACATGGTGATTATTTGCAGCCCCTGTTTGCTGTTTATAGTCGCAATTGTATTGCCGCCATTGAAGACTGTCTTCTGCGGGATATCCGGAAAATTATTGCCTTTTACCCCCAGGTTAGGGTCAAGTTCTTGCCGGTGGAACGCCTGGGCGACCCGGCGGAAATGGAGCAGGTCTTTTTCAATGTCAATACTCCTGCCGACTGGCAGCAGGCCCGGCAGCTGGCAGGAGAGATAGAGGAGGAAAAGCGGCATGAGTGAACGTTACTCTGTACATACTACTATCCGCTGGCAAAAACATGAACGGACAGAACTGGAGGATCCTATAATCAGGGAATCACCTCTGACCATTTACCTGAATGGCAAGGAGATGGTTTCCCTGCTCTGCACGCCCGAATATCAGGAGGATCTGGCTCTTGGCTTTCTAACGGCAGAAGGGCTGCTGGAAAACCCTGATGATCTGCTATCTGTTCGTCTGGATGAGGAACAGGGAGCAGTCTGGGTAGAAACCCTGCGCACTCCCATGATTGCAGAACAGCTTTTCCTGAAACGGTTTATCACCACCGGCTGTGGCAAGGGAACCACCTTTTACAATGTTATGGATCACAGCCTGGCCCGGCAGGAGCGTATACCCCTGCAGGTCAAGGCTGAGGATCTGGTAGAGCTGATGCGGGAAGTGCAGCAAAAATCCGAGCTTTATCGCCTGACCGGCGGTGTACACAGTGCGGCTCTCTGTCAGGGCCGGGAAATTTTGCTTTTCCGTGAAGATGTGGGCCGGCACAATGCGGCTGACAAAATTATGGGCTATTGTTTCCGCCACCGCATTCCTATGGAGGATAAAGTCCTCCTGACCAGTGGCCGCATTTCCTCGGAAATCCTGCTGAAAGCGGCCAAAATGGGAATCGGGGCCATTGTCTCCCGCTCAGCACCTACTGACCTGGCCCTGCAGCTGGCAGAAGAACTGGGTATAACGGTGATCGGATTTGTGCGCGGCAGCCGCATGAATATCTATACCAATGCAGAGCAGGTGATAGAATGAAAATACCGGTTCTGGCCTTTGTCGGTACTTCCAATTCCGGCAAAACTACATTGTTAACCAAGATAGTTTCCCTTCTCAGCCAGCAGGGTTACCGGGTGGCAGTGGTTAAGCATCATCACCATCGTCCCCAGCTGGACCAGCCTGGGAAAGATACTTACCGCTACGCCGAGGCCGGGGCTCAGGTGGTGGTCAGTGCTTCCCCGGAAATGACGGCTTTTCTGGAATACCGGCCGGAACCGCCCCTGGCAGCCATTCTGGAGAGGATAACAGATGTGGATATTATCCTGCTGGAAGGGTTTAAATGGGAACCGGTGCCCAAGGTGGAAGTTATCCGCCGGGAGATAAGACAACATCTCATCTGTCAGCCTCAGGAATTAAAAGCAGTAGTGGGAGATATCATTTTTCCTGAACTGGATATACCTCAGTTTGATATCAATGATACGGAAGGAGTGGCTCGGTGGCTGGTCGCCAGTTATCTAACCGCCAGTTAACAGTTTTGCTGGTCAGTGGAGTTATTTTGCTTGCTGCCATCTGGCTCTGGCCCTGGTTAAAAAACTTGACGGCGGCCCGTCTGGCCGCTACCGTCCTGGGTTGGGGCTGGGCGGGCAGGGTAGTAGTTTTTTTGCTGGCTTTATTACAGGGCTCGTTGCCTGTCATCCCCTTTTTTCTGCTCGCTTCCGGAGCCGGGCTGGCTTATGGATTCTGGCAGGGAGCTTTTCTGGTATGGAGCGGGGCCGTCCTGGGTTGCCTTTTGCCCTTTTATCTGGCGCGCTTCCTGGGTTACCAGTGGGCCCAGACCTATCTTGACAAAAAGGGCTGGCACTTTCAGGCCAGACCAGCTTTTGGCTTCATGGCTGTTCTAACAGGCCGCCTGTTTCCCGTGGTACCTTCCTCGGTTATAAACATTCTGGCCGGTCTCAGCCCTCTTTCCGTCCCGGTGTTTCTGTCAGCCACCGCCCTGGGTAAATTGCCCTGGACCTTGATGTATGCTGGTCTGGGGCGACTGCTGACTAAAGGAGAGCTGCCTCTTGGTTATATCCTGATAGTTGTCAGCTTTTTGCTTATCGGCTTTACTCTTGTCTACCTGAAGTATCAAAAAAACCGCTTACTCCGGGAAAAACCGGAATAAGCGGTTTTTTTACTTGACGATCAGCACCGGACAGGGGGCCAGGTGGGCTACTTTACTGCTGATACTGCCCATAAACAGGCCTTTGACTGCTCCCAGCCCCCGGCTGCCCACTACAATCATATCATAGCCTTCATATTCTGCCACCTTGCAGATAACGGTAGCCGGGTGACCATATTTGCTCAGGGTTTGTACTTCAAAGCCATCAATGCGGAAGAAATCCCGGGCCCGGGCCAGCACGGTTTCAGCATTGATGCGAGCCTGTTCCTCGAAGACAGCGGGGCTGATTTCCCCGGCCTGATGGGCCAGAACATTGTTGGGAATATCAATAACATAGAGAACTGTTATTGCCAGGCTATCATTGAGCCGCAATAAATCCTTGACGGCTTTCAGGGCTTTATCCGAATGGCGCGAGCCATCCACGGCCACCAGGATTTTTTTCATAGGCTATCCCTCCGCTTCAGCTTATTAATATTATCTTAGCCGTTCAGGGAGAAAATTACAAGCGGAAAAGCAATTGTATGAATATTTGATAAATTACGGCGATTAGCCGCTATCTTTATTGTAATCTTTGACAGGTTGTGGTATAATGTTGCCAGCAATTTAACATGCTATTACTGTCCTTTGGATAGGAGGTGATTATGTGCTAAAAGGTGTGCTCACAGCAGTTCACGTACTATTGTCCCTGGCTTTGATCGCCACTGTTCTTCTCCAGTCGGGCCGCAGTGCCGGTTTATCTGGAGCTATCGCCGGTGGGGCCGAGTCCATTCTGGGGAAGAAAAAGGGATTGGATGAACTACTGCACAAGCTAACCACCTTTGTAGCCATCGGTTTCATGGTGACTTCACTGGTTCTGGTTATCTTGTCCAAGTAGAAAAATCCCAAGGAACATAGGGACGAGGAGGGCGAGTGCAGGTGTCTTTACTCAATTCTGTGTGGGCTATCGTAGCAGGTTTGCTCGGTTTGGCTTTTGCCGGTTATCTGGCAGCCAGTGTTCTGAAAGAACCCCAGGGAACCGAGCGCATGAAAGAACTGTCCCAGGCTATTTTTGAAGGGGCAATGGCCTATCTCAACCGGCAGTACAAAACCCTGATTCCTTTTGCGGCTGTTATCTTCCTGGCCTTATTCTTTACTCGTGGGCAATCCTATGCTGTCTCCTTCCTGGTAGGGGCAGTCTTTTCCGCTCTGGCCGGTTATGCCGGTATGACCATTGCTACCAAATCCAATGCCCGGACTACCCAGGCCTGTATCGAAGGGCTGGACAAAGGGCTGAGCGTGGCTTTCCGCGGTGGCGCGGTGATGGGGATGTCCGTTGCCGGTCTGGGGCTGTTTGGTGTGTCCATTCTCTATTATTTTTATGGTGATCCGGAACTGATTGACCCCTTTGCCTTTGGGGCCAGTGCGATCGCTCTGTTTGCCCGGGTCGGTGGTGGTATCTACACCAAGGCAGCTGACGTGGGGGCTGACCTGGTGGGTAAAGTAGAAGCCGGGATTCCGGAGGATGACCCGCGCAACCCGGCGGTTATCGCTGACAACGTTGGTGACAACGTAGGGGACACCGCCGGTATGGGTGCAGACCTCTACGAGTCCTATGCAGCGACTACTATTGCTGCCATGTTGATCGGGGCTACTTCCATGGAAGGCGAGTTGAAAATCGCCGGCGTTATCTTCCCGCTGCTGGTGGGTGCAGCTGGTTTGATCGCTTCCATCATCGCCAGCTTCTTTGTCAAGATGGGCCCCGATGGCAACCCGCAGGCTGCCTTGAATAAAGGTTTGTGGGGTACCAATATCATCACCGGTATTGCTACCTGGTTCCTGGCCAGCTCACCGGAATTCTTCGGCAAGTTCACCGAGAAATCCGATACCTTCCCCCTGGGAATGCCTCTGGGTATCTTCCTGGCGGTAGTAGCGGGTCTGGTGGTCAATGTTGCTATCGGTTATATCACTGAATACTACACCTCCTATCAAAAGGCTCCGGCCAGGGAAATTGCAGAATCCTCCCAGACCGGCCCGGCTACTAATATCATCAGCGGTCTGGCTGTAGGTCTTAAGAGTACCATGTTGCCCATTTTGGTCATCGTAGCGGCGACCTTTATTGCCCATAACCTGGCTGGCATCTATGGTATCGCTATGGCAGCTATGGGCATGCTCTGTACAGCCGGCATGGTGGTAGCCATCGACTCCTTTGGTCCGGTGGCGGACAATGCCGGTGGTATTGCGGAAATGGCGGAACTGGGTCCGGAAGTGCGGAAGAAAACCGACAAGCTGGATGCTGTTGGGAACACCACTGCTGCTGTGGCCAAGGGTTTTGCTATCGGTTCGGCGGCTCTGACCGCCCTGGCGCTGTTCAATGCCTTTGCTGAAAAGGTAATATCTGCCGGCAAGATTCAGGGCGAATTTGCACTGAACTTGCTGGAGCCCACTATCGTTATCGGTCTCTTTATCGGTGCAGCTGTACCTTTCCTCTTCTGCGCCCTGGCCATGAAGGCTGTGGGCACTGCCGCCTTTGAAATGATCGGGGAAGTGCGGCGGCAGTTCCGGGAAATTCCCGGCCTGATGGAAGGTAAAGCCAAGCCCGATTATGCTCGCTGCGTGGATATCAGTACCAAGGCTGCGATTAAGCAAATGATCGCTCCTGGCCTGCTGGCTGTGGTCAGTCCCCTGGTTGTTGGCTTTATCCTGGGAGCCAAGGCTCTGGGTGGTTTCCTGGCTGGAACGACTGTGGCCGGGGTGTTGCTGGCCATCTTTATGGCTAACTCCGGTGGCGCCTGGGACAATGCCAAGAAATACATCGAGACCGGACAGTATGGTGGTAAGGGTTCTGATGCCCATAAAGCCGCTGTTATCGGGGACACTGTCGGTGACCCCTTCAAGGACACTGCAGGTCCTTCCTTGAACGCTTTGATCAAGGTTACCGGTACTATCTCCTTGATCATTGCGCCTTTCCTGAATCTGTAATTCAGATTGATTTTAATACGATTTGAGTTAAGAAAAGGGCACTTTGTTTGCTAGTTAAGCAAGGCAAAGTGCCTTTTTTATTTCATAACCGGTCTACTGCCAATCCGTTAAAGTCAAAAAAGTCTATTGGAGTGAGGTTAGGTGGGGGACAAAAATTTCTTTAATATCCAGAAACAATTGTTAACTCTCTATCTATGTATAGCAGTGGGGGGGATAGGTATGGGAGTAGTTATTCCTCTTATCCCTCTGACCCTGCGGGACCAGGGCATAAGTACAACAACTATCGGGCTAATCGCAACCACTATGTCGGTGAGCGGAGCTCTGTTTGCAGTACCCATCGGAAAACTGGTAGATAAGTTCGGCAGCAAGGTTGTTCTGCTGACAGGTTTGGCTATCTACGGGGTTTGTATGCTGATTTTTCCCTTTGCGAAAACAATAATTTCTTATTATATAATAAGAGCTATTGAAGGTATTGGCTGGGCTGCTATATGGGTAGGAACCGAAACTATAATTAACCTGTTGAGTAGTCCGGAAGACCGGATTCGTAACCTTGGTTTATATGGGGTATTTACCGGTTTGGGAATCGGTGTAGGGCCTCTCCTGGGAATGACTGGAGTGGAAAGGTTCGGTAATTATTTTCCATTTATAATATCCTTTGTCATTTCCCTCCTGGCCATGTTGATGGTCCTCTTTTTTGTGGAGAACATTAAGGCGAGCTATAAGAAAGAAAAACAGGTGGATAGTTATTTAATTTTAGGGTTAATCCAACTTCCCTTACTGGCTGCTTTTCTTTATGGAGTAACCGAAACAACGGTAACCTCTTTTCTGTCCCTTTATCTCCGTGAACTAGGTCTTAACAGTGTTGAGACGGGGACAATTATTACCATCTTTGTGCTGGGGGGAATTGCAGTACCTCCCTTAGTGGGATTCTTTGTCAAGGGTTTAAACAAGTTTATTATACTTTTGGCTGCGGGTTTAAGTTTGACGGCATGTACTCTGGCCTTCCCCTGGTTTAAAACTTCTCTATTATTGAACGGGGGAACCTTGATTCTCGGTGGCAGTGCGGGGCTTTTATATGTAACGGCCTTGTCTATAATAGGTGACCGAGTTGACAGAAGCCACATGGGCACAGGCAACGCTTTGTTTACCAGTTTGTATGGGATAGGAAGTATTGTTGGTCCGATAACGGGAGGAGTCAGTTACCAGTATTTCGGGCCCAGGTTTATATTTTATCAGATTGCTGCCATGGCTGCAGTTGGCTTGATTCTTATATTGATAATCAGGTTAACTAGTTTGATTTACCGTAAAGTTTTAGACGAAAAAGAGGCTATTGGCAAGGGACGTGAGTCTTAGGGGCGGTCTGACCGGTTTGAATTTTGCTCGTAATTATGGTTCTTTGAAGACCTACCACTTGTTCTATTTTCCCTCCTTGTCCCATAAGATGTAATGGACAATCTATTGGGAGGGGAAAGACAATGAAACAGAAACTGGCCTTAATAATGATGCTGGTTCTGTTGCTGACAGTAACCAGCGGCTGCAATGGCGTCAAGGGGGCTCTGGCCTACCTGCTGGGCAGCAAGCCAGTAGCAACACAGCCTCAGCAGGGGGAAGAAAAACCCCTCTGGCTGGGAAAGCCGGAAGAGGCTCAAAAAACTGTGCCGCAATTAAAAGAAGTACTGGTGTATTTCCCGGATGCCCGGGGGCAGCTAATCGCAGAACAGCGGCAGGTGGACAAAAATCAGGGGATCGGCAAAGGAGCGCTGCTGGAATTGCTCAAAGGGCCCAAACAACATGGGTTATATCCGGCGGTACCGGCAGGGACGAAATTGCTGGGATTGAAAATACAGCAGGATGGGCTGGCGGTGGTTGATTTTTCCCGGGACCTGAAAGCTAATTTTAAAGGCGGCAGCCAGCAGGAAATTACCACCCTCTGGAGCATTGTAAATACTTTGGGGCAGTTCCCTACTGTCAAAAAGGTACAAATTCTGGTTGAGGGTCAAATCATTGAAACTTTAGGCGGGCATGTGGAAATCAATCAGCCCTTAGAACCTGATCAGACATTAGTTCCGGCAGGAAAAAATTAGGCCGCAAGGCCTTTTTTCTATTTTTCTGGCAGGAAAATAGCGAAGCTTGTAGAAGTTTTAACAAAATGGCTAATCTGTGAGCGAAGAGGGGGAGGAGAATGACAAAAACTCGCAAGATTTTTCATCTTCTGCTATTCATTTCCCTGTTCTGGCTGTTATTGCCAGGTTGGGCCATAGCCAGCGGTACAGCAACGGTAACGGGGACAAAGCTGAATATTCGCCAGTTTCCCTCGACAACAGCAAAAATTCTTGGGCAAGTCAAAAAGGGGGACAAGCTACCGGTT
>NZ_FUXM01000024.1 GCF_900167165.1 Carboxydocella sporoproducens DSM 16521
AGGACTACCCTCTATTACCACTAGCCCTTTTGGCCAAAGAACTGGAGTCCTTAATTACATATAATTACATAAATGTCATATATACCATAATGCGTAATGACCAAAACATAGTTGACTACCATTCATAAAATTAATGCAACGCTACTGATACTTAATGAAATTATCGAACGAGGTTTCACAGAGCTAAATAGTGTTCTTGCGCAATTTAGGGAGTGAGAAAGAGTATGTCTAATGCGTTTGTGTGTGGGGCGGCCGCAATTGCTACGTCAATTATTTTGACAACTAGCCATTCTAGCATTGAATATAATAAATTTAATTGTGTTCATAAGTTTGTAAAAGATGGTATAATAAAAAAAACATCTGCATCACGATCGGTGCAACTTCCTTATGAAGTTCAAACATGGAGAGAACTTCGCTGTGCAAAGATAAAAGCAATTCAAGGAAAATATGCTTTTGTACCGACTAGTAGCGAGGAATTTATCAGAAGTAAGTGGGAGGAAATAGAAAAAGAAGGGGATACGGATGGCGGTTGTTTTTGATGCTTGTGCCATTATTGCCTGGCTACGTGACGAACCTGGTGCAGACATGATTAGTGAGATTATTAAAAATGAAGATTGCTGCTATTTACATGCGATTAATGCTTATGAAGTATATCACGAGACTTTCTACGAGTTACAGGTAAAGAAGAAATTGCAAGTAATGCAATTGAGGATATTAAATCTGTAGTAGAGGTTATCGAAAATATGGAAACGCAACTATGGAAGACTGCTGCGGATGTAAAAATAAATATAAAAAAAATCTCTATTCCTGATTGCTTCGCAATTGCGTTAGCAAAACGCATAAATGCTCCTGTGGTAACGGCAGATCATAAAGAGTTTATTCCAGTAAAAGAGAAAAAAATATGTGAAGTTATTTTTTTTTTCGGGATCCTGGTGTGCACTTAAAAAAATAATTTAAGCAATAATAGTTTAAAAGTACTTCGCTCAGCTCAGCCAGCTGAGCGGTTTTATTTTTTCTTCCACGGGCATAATGTTTGAGGGGGAGGTGGGAACAAATGCGGGTAATCTATTTTCGCTGGCGTTCACTGGTGAGTGTACTGGCACTTCTGTTGATAGCCACTGGTATGGGGCTGTATCTAGGGGAGAAAAATAGGCAAGAGGAAATACTGGTTATGGCGCCATTACTGGCTGGAAAAATGATAATACTGGACCCAGGCCATGGCGGGTATGACCCCGGAGCCAAAGGGAAAAATGGCGGGGTTGAAAAGGAGATAACCCTGGCGGTGAGTCAGCGACTGGCACTGGCGCTGGCTCAGTCCGGGGCAGGAGTCCTGATGACCAGAAACGGTGATTATGACCTGGCCCCTGAGGATGTGGATTCTCTCAGCTTGAGAAAACAGCTGGATTTAAAGAAAAGGGTCGAAATTGCTGAATCCGCAAAAGCAGATCTGCTCCTCAGTATTCATGTTAATGCCTTTCCTTCAGAAAAATGGTATGGGGCCCAGACCTTCTATCAAGGGGGGGATGCCAGGAGCAAACAGCTGGCAGAAGCAATTCAGAGTGAACTGCAACGAATAACCGGTACCCGACGGGTGGCAAAAACTGCTGATATTTTCACCAACCGGGTGTCATCAATGCCATCAGTTACCGTGGAAATTGGCTTTATATCCAATCCGCAAGAGGAAAAACTAATGATGGACCCGGATTACCAGAATAAAGTAGCCTGGGCTATTTACTGTGGCATTTTGCAATATTATACTAAAATTAACCAGACTGAGGTACAGAGGTGAATAAAGTTGAACAATATTGTTTATGTTGGGCTCAGCCCTCATCCCCCTATTATCATTCCGGCCATAGGTAAGGAAGAGCTGACTAAAGTAGAGGCTACCGTAACAGGTATGAAAAAATGGGCTGATGAGGTGCGTAGGGCTGAACCGGATGCGATTGTACTCATTTCCCCCCATGGGACAGTTTTCAGTGATGCTATTACTATCCGCAAGGGGGAAAGAGTACAGGGAAATCTGGCGGATTTTGGTGCTCCGCAAGTCAAGGCAGACTGGCCGGTAGATTTGAATTTACTGGAGGCTATTGGCCTGATGGCATACCGGGAGCAGGTGAATGTCGTTTCTCTGGACCGGGAGGAAATGCAGCGGCTAGGTGCTAAATGGGAACTGGACCACGGTGCAATCGTTCCTCTGTGGTACTTGCAGGAAGCGGGGCTGGACTGCGCTCTGGTTTCAGTTAACATGGGTCTACTGGCGGTAGAGGAACTGTACGCCTTTGGGCTGGCGGTGCAACGGGCAGCAGGATTGCTGGGCCGCAGGGTTGCGGTAATTGCCAGTGGGGATTTATCCCATCGACTGACACCAGATGCTCCTTCTGGCTTTGCCCCTGAGGGCAAAGAATTTGACCGGCGCATTAAAGAGAATCTGGAGTTATTACAAATTGAGGAAATTCTGCGTTTGCCTGAAGAGCTGGTGGAAAAGGCAGGGGAGTGTGGCTTGCGGCCCTTAATTATGGCTTTGGGAGCGCTGGATGGCCTGGATGCTCAGTGTGAGATTTTCAGCTATGAAGGCCCCTTTGGAGTAGGATATCTAGTCTGTGGTTTTAAGCCTCAGGGACCCAATCCGGAGCGGGAACTGCAGGAAAAATTGATTGACCGCAGGGAAGAGGAAATTGCTGCCCGTCGGGCCCGGGAAAGCTATCCGGTAAAGCTGGCTCGCCGTTCTCTGGAATACTATCTGAGAAATGGAGAGATTCTGGACAAACCCAAAGATTTGCCTCCAGAACTGGAAAAGGCTGCTGGTGTGTTTGTTTCCATAAAGAAACATGGACAGCTGCGTGGCTGCATTGGCACAACCGAGCCTACCCAGCCTACTATTGCCGAGGAGATTATTCATAATGCCATTGCGGCAGGAACCAGGGACCCCCGGTTCTGGCCGGTAGAGGAAGAGGAATTGAGTCAATTGCTATATTCCGTAGATATTCTTAACCCGGCAGAACGGGTTAATTCCCTGGCCGATCTGGATCCCCGCCAGTATGGTGTGATAGTTCGCAAAGGCCGAAGTAGCGGCCTGCTTTTGCCTGATTTGCCAGGGGTGGACACAGTAGAAGAACAGCTGCGGATTGCCAAGCAAAAAGCAGGCATTAACCCGATGGATCAGGATGTAGAGATCTGGCGCTTTACTGTAACCCGCTACCTGTAGTGGAGGGATATAGTATGAAAGAGGCTCAGTACTGGCAGAGGGAAGGGGAAAAAATCCGCTGCCAGTTATGTCCTCATTACTGTCTTGTGGCAGATGGACAAAAAGGTAGATGCGGAGTGAGAGAGAACAGAGGAGGCAAGCTTTATGCCCTCAATTATGGACAAATTGGGGCCCTGGCCCTGGACCCTGTCGAGAAAAAACCCCTTTTTCGCTTTAAACCGGGTAGCATGATTTTGTCAGTAGGAACAACGGGCTGTAACCTGGATTGCGCCTTTTGCCAGAACTGGGAACTGGTAAGCGGCAGGGGAGGCAGGGAGGAAATCAGTCCGGAAGAACTGGTGGCCCTGGCAGAAAACTACCGGCCAGTCGGGAATATTGGTCTGGCTTATACCTATTCCGAGCCCTTGATGTGGTTTGAGTTTGTCCTGGCTACGGCCAAATTGGCCCGGGGGAAAGGATTGGCAAATGTGCTGGTCAGCAATGGCTATATCAATGAAGCTCCCTGGCGGGAGCTGTTGCCCTGGCTGGATGCAGCTAACATTGATATTAAAGGAGAGAAAGAGTTCTACCGTAAGCTGTGTAAAGCCCGCCCGGAACCGGTGTGGCGTGCAGTAGAACTGGCGGTAGAGGCGGGGGTTCATGTGGAAATAACCTGTCTTTTGGTTACTGATGAAAACGACAGCCCGGAGCAGATCGAGGCGCTGGCAAGAAGGCTGGCAGATCTATCTTCTAAAATCCCACTTCATCTATCCCGCTATTTTCCCCGGCGCAGTTTAACAGCACCACCCACTCCGTTGGAGAGAATGTATGAGGCGCAAGCTATCGCCTCGCGCTATTTAAAATATGTTTATTTAGGTAACTTGCCCTGAGCAGCAGGAAAGAGGGGCGGCAGTGTCGAAATAGCCAGTAGTTTGCCTGAAAGGACGGGAGAGACTTGCAAGCGGAGTTGATTAATCCTTTTATTATAGCTGCCAGAGAGGTTTTGCAACAGGAAATAGGCAGTGATGTACAGATAGGCCAGCTTAGTCTGGACAATCATCTCTTAACAAGCAGGGAAGTTAAGGTCAATATTGCCATGACCGGAGATGTAGAAGGCCTGATTTTTTATGGTCTGGACCAGCATCAGGCTTGCCAGCTGGCCAGCCTGATGCTGGGGGAGCCTATAGGTGAATTTAATGAAATAGTGTATAGTGCGGTGGCAGAAATGGGAAATGTGATTTCCGGCATAGCCACCCGGGAACTGGAAAGGGCAGGTTATACTACTGATATCAGTACCCCTGTCGTGCTGGTAGGAGAACAGGCCAAAATCAATTTGGTGGGCTTAACCTATCTGGTGGTGCAGCTAACTACTGCCGTTGGGCCCTTAACTTTGTTAGTAGCTTTGCGAGGAGTGAAAAATAATTGCTAAAGGATACCGGGGAAAGAATTTGTACATGGTTGCAGGAAAATCTTAGTACCTGGCAGGATTTAAGCCTGGCTATTCACCGCCATCCAGAACTGGGCTACCAGGAGTACTTTGCCTGTAAATTGTTAACTGAGGCATTGGCTGCTGGTGGCTTTACCGTACAAAAAGGCATAGGTGAGATGGAAACCGCCTTTTGGGCCGAATGCCAGGGCAAGGGGACCGGGCCAACCCTGGCTTTGCTGGCGGAATATGATGCTTTGCCGGAACTGGGCCATGCCTGTGGCCATAATATAATCGGGGTAGCAGCAGTAGCAGCAGGTCTTGCTCTGGCCCGCTTTCGGTCAGAGTGGTCGGGACGGATCGCAGTAATAGGTACACCGGCGGAAGAAACCGGGGGCGGAAAGGTGATTCTGGTACAGAAGGGTTATTTTCAGGCCGTGGATTTTGCTATGATGATTCATCCGGCTGACCATTTTTGTGCCCAGGTTACATCAACGGCGATGGATGCGATTGAGTATGTTTTTTACGGCAAACCAGCCCATGCTGCGGCCAGTCCCCAGGAAGGAATCAGTGCCCTGGAAGGGGTTATTCAACTATTCAATAATATTAATGCACTGCGTCCCTATTTACCCGATGGGGTAAGGATCAATGGCATTATCACAGAAGGGGGCATAGCTCCCAATATTGTTCCGGAACGGGCAGTGGCGCGGTTTTATATTCGAGCCAAACAGAGAAACTACCTCAATACCCTGGTGGAGAAGGTACATAACTGCGCCCGGGGAGCAGCCCTGGCTACTGGCTGCAAGGTGGAATGGCATAATTTTGAATTATCCTATGATGAGATGTGTACTAATCAGACCATGGCCCGTATTTTTGAGCAAAAGTTACGCTATCTGGGAGTGGAACAGATACGTTCAGGACGGGAAGGCATGGGTTCCCTGGATATGGGCAATGTCAGCCAGGTAGTACCGGCTATTCATCCCTATGTAGCCATAGGGTCACTGGGGCTAACAGCTCATACCCAGGAATTTGCTCAGGCGGCGGGTGGACCGGGGGGCTTAAATGGATTGCTGCTGGGCGCACAGGCAATGGCTTTAACAGCACTGGAAATCTTAAACAAGCCTGCCTTGCAAAAACAGATTCGTAGTGAGTTTGAAAACCGGGGTTCCTGCTCATAATAAAATTGACCAAGTTCCGAAAGGAGGCTGGTTAAATGGCACGCCGAAAGCGCAAGGACCCGGTTACCGAAGCGGCCCTCAAACAATTGAAGTTTGAAGTGGCTCAGGAGTTGGGAATTCCTCTGAATGAGGAGGATAACGGGGACCTGACTACCAGACAGGTAGGGAAAATCGGCGGTACCATGGTTAAACGGCTGATTGAACTTGGTCAGCGGGCGCTGGTGGCAGAATATGAGGCGCGGCAGCGGCGGTCGCAAATGCGGCTGGTTCATGCCCAGCGGCGGCCTCAACTGGCTGCACAGGCCCTGGGGGTGCAGCGGCTCCGGGCGGTTCGCTAGGGGTGCGCCCCCTTTTCTACTGCAGAGGAGGGAAAAGATGGCTACTATCCTTAATTTGCTCTGGCTGGTTTTTATGATTATGGCACTGGTGCCCATGTTCAATCAGCGGCGCCTGGAGTTGCAGCGTGTGCGTTTAATGCGGGAAATTGAGTTAAAAAGGGGTTCTCGTTTGATCACCCTTATTCATCGTCAGGAATCCATTAACCTGCTGGGCATACCGATTTCACGTTTTATCAATATTGAGGACTCAGAGCAAGTTTTGCGGGCGATCCGGCTTACACCCGAAGATATGCCCATAGACCTGGTTCTGCACACACCAGGGGGCTTAGTACTGGCCTCAGAGCAAATTGCTTCAGCTTTAAGCAGGCACAAAGCCAAAGTAACAGTATTTATACCCCATTATGCCATGTCAGGGGGGACGATGCTGGCATTATCGGCAGACGAAATCGTGATGGATGAAAATGCGGTCCTGGGCCCGGTGGATCCCCAGATCGGTCAGTACCCGGCTGCCTCTGTTATTAAGGTAGTAGAGGAAAAAGGGAAGGAACATTGTAAAGACGAGACCCTAATTCTGGCCGATATTGCCAGAAAGGCAATGAATCAGGTGGAGACCAAGCTCAAGGAAATTCTGGCCGATAAGTTTCAGCCTGAGCGGGCAGCGGAACTAGCGAAAATTTTCAGTGAAGGTCGCTGGACTCATGATTATCCTATTTCTTATGAACAGTTACGGGAACTGGGGTTACCAGTCTCCACGGCCATGCCCCGGGAAATTTATGAACTGATGGAGTACTATCCTCAACCGCCTCAGCGTCGTCCTTCTGTACAGTACATTCCCCTGCCATACTTTGAAGACACCCGTAAAACCAGGTAATTCGACATTCCAGCAAAAAACAATGGCCAGCCAGTACTAGCAAGGCTATAATTAACATAGACGGATAACCAGAAGGGCGGAGATAGCCATGAAAAGACGCTACTGGATGGTTTTAACTTTTTTGCTGGTTTACCTGGTCTGGCGGGTCTTGCAACCCCAGCTGATGCAGGCTATGGCCAGTGCCCATCTGCTGGGAAGGATAGTGATTTCTGCCCATACCCAGGGGGAGAAGCTGGTTGCTCTGACCTTTGATGATGGTCCTGATCCCCGTTTTACTCCGCAAATACTGGACATCCTTCAGCAATATCGCGTTCCTGCTACTTTTTTTGTCATTGGTCAGGCGGCACAGGATCACCGGGACCTGCTGGAACGGGAAATAGCTGAAGGACATGAGATAGCCAACCATACTTTTAGCCATCAGGATATGGTGGCGATGAATGAGCAACAAATTGCTCTGGAAATAGATATGACCAATTCTCTGCTGGAGCGTATCACCGGTAAAGTGCCGGACTACTTTCGGCCGCCCCGGGGACGGTTTGACTGGCGGCTGATCGAAGCCTGTGAGCTCAGAGGACTGAGGATTGTTCTCTGGACAGTGGGCATTGAAAATCACACGACCAGAACACCTGAGGCAATGGCAGACCGGGTAGTGGCTAAAGTTTATCCCGGGGCGATTATCCTGGGGCATGATGGCCGTCTGAACCGAATCAAAACGGTGCAGGCTTTGCCGCTCATTATCACCAGACTGCGGGCCCAG
This sequence comes from Carboxydocella sporoproducens DSM 16521, assembly GCF_900167165.1. NCBI lineage: Bacteria > Bacillati > Bacillota > Clostridia > Eubacteriales > Clostridiales Family XVI. Incertae Sedis > Carboxydocella > Carboxydocella thermautotrophica. The sequence continues at coordinate 7,755 of NZ_FUXM01000024.1, forward strand.
GGCTATCGCTTTGTTACTTTGAGTCAGTTGCTAGATACTGAGAAAGAGATAAGAAATGGGGAGGAGTTATGGCGTTAGCAGGTTTGATTATCGCTACTCTGGCTATATCGTCAGCCGGGCTCTGGGCTAAACTGGCAACGGCCCATGGCCTGGTTATCGCTTTTTATCGGGTCTTTTTTGCTGTAATACTTTATCTGCCGCTGATGGTAAGGCACTGGCGGGAGCATAACGGAGAGATAAAGCCAAAGTTTTGGTTTTGGCCGGTACTGGCCGGAATTTTTTTAGCCCTGCACTGGAGTACCTGGTTGCAATCATTTAAATATACCTCGGTGGCAATGGCTACGGTACTGGTGGCTACCCATCCGATTTTTGTTCTCCTGGGGAGTCGACTCTGGCTGGGGGAGAGATTACCGTCCGGGAGCTGGTCTGGCATCTTTTTGGCTATTCTGGCTACTGCCGGTTTGAGCTGGCAGCAGATGCAAGGAACTGGCGGGGATTTACGGGGGGAAATGCTGGCTTTGTTTTCAGCGGTTATGGTATCAGCTTATTTTTTGATCGGGAGGAAATGTCGCCAGTACCTGACAGCACTGAATTACAGCTTTTTAGTTTATAGTGCCTGTGCCCTGTTTCTGGCTCTGGCCATTCTCTTTTCCCCTTATTCCTTTACCGGCTATTCCGGGCAGGACTGGCTGGCGTTCCTGGCGCTGGCTCTTTTTCCTACCCTGCTAGGACATAGCCTTTTGATGTGGGCGCTAAAATTTTTGCCAGCAGGACTGATTTCCCTTACCGCCCTGAGTGAACCGGTGGGAGCTACTCTGTTAGCGGCTCTGTTTTTACATGAGGTTCCTTCCCTTGAACAGGGGATATGGCTGGGCTTGTTATTGCTGGGGATTGCCTGGACAGTTTTTGCCAGCAGGCAAAAGATGGTATAGCATTATTGCGGAAATGGCTCCGGCAATAACCGGAGTCTTTTTTTCTTGCATTATTATGCAGAAATGATGTATAATTATAACATGTTATACAGGGGGGATCGGTGTGATAAAAGTTGGTATTGTTGGTGCCACCGGTTATACTGGCGCAGAACTGATCAGAATCCTTCAGGGTCACCCGGAGGTAAAAATAGAGGTTTTAACCAGTCAAAGTTATGCAGGTCAGGAAATTGCCCAGGTGTTTCCTCAGCTTTCACCCTTAGAGCTACCGGTACTGATCGAGCAGGAACAGGACAAACTAACTGAGGTGGACGTGGCTTTTTTGGCCCTGCCCCATGGGGTTTCCATGCCCATTGCCGCCCGTTTGCTGTCAGCCGGGGTGAAGGTGATTGATTTAGGGGCAGACTTTCGCTTAAAAGATGCCGTGGCCTATCAAACCTGGTATGGGCTGGAACATTCATACCCGCAGTTGCTGGCTGAAGCAGTCTATGGCTTGCCGGAACTGAAACGGGAGCAGATAGCGGCTGCCCGGCTGGTGGCCAATCCCGGCTGTTATCCCACCAGCATTTTGCTGGCCCTGGCACCGGCACTGAAACATGGTCTGCTCCATCTCGATACCATAATCGCCGATAGCAAGTCCGGCGTATCCGGGGCTGGCCGGGGTGTGAGCCTGGGAGTGCACTTCAGTGAAGTTAACGAAAACTTTAAAGCCTATAATGTCGGGCAGCACCGGCATACGGCGGAAATCGAGCAGGAACTGGCGGTCCTGGCGGGAAAACCCCTGACCATCACTTTTACTCCCCATCTAGTACCCATGACACGGGGGATTTTGAGCACTGTCTATGCTAAGTTACGACAGAATCTGGAGGAAGAAGAGATCAGGGCTATCTACCGGGACTTTTACCGGGGAGAACCTTTTGTTAAGGTACTGGAGGCAGGTCAGTATCCCCAGACCAAGTGGTGTGCGGGAAGCAATCGGGCCTTTATTGGTTTGAAAAAAGATGCCCGCACCGGTCGTTTAATTCTGGTCTCTGCCATTGACAATCTGGTCAAAGGGGCCAGCGGGCAGGCAGTGCAAAATATGAATATCCTGTTTGGTTTGCCGGAAACCATGGGCTTAGAAGAAACAGGGTTGTGGCCATAGAAAGGGGAAAGGAAAATGCGGGATTGTCCAGGAGGAGTATGCGCGCCCCGGGGCTATCAGGCGGCCGGGGTAGCGGCAGGGATAAAAAAGCGGGATAGTGACAAAAAAGATGTGGCAGTGATCATCAGTCAGGCCCCGGCTATAGTAGCCGGGGTGTTCACCACCAATAAAGTGCAGGCGGCACCTGTCCTGTGGTCAAAGGAAGTGGTTAACCGTGGCCAGGCGCGGGCCATTGTGGCCAACAGCGGTAATGCCAATGCCTGTACCGGGGAACAGGGCCTGGCGGATGCTAGAGCGATGGCAACTCAGGTAGCGGCTCTGAGTGGTGGGGAAATAACTGCTGAAGAGGTGATTGTAGCCTCTACTGGAGTAATCGGGGTGCCTTTACCCATGGATGTAGTTGAAAGCGGGATTGCCCGGGCCTGGGCTCAACTCAACCCGGAGGGCAGTGGTGACGCTGCTGCAGCTATTATGACCACTGATACCTTTGCCAAGGAAACGGCAGTGGAAATAGAAATTGCCGGTCAACCGGTGCGTGTAGGGGGGATTGCCAAAGGGTCGGGGATGATTCATCCCAATATGGCAACCATGCTGGCCTTTATCACCACTGATGCCCGGGTGGATGGGGCAGCCTGGCAAGCTTTGCTCAAGGAAGCGGTGGACCAGACCTTCAATATGGTTACCGTCGATGGCGATACCAGTACCAATGACATGGTAGTTGCCCTGGCCAATGGCCTGGCCGGGCCTGAGTCGGCCCTGGCCCCGGGGCAGCCGGGCTGGGAAGAGCTGACTCTGGCAGTAACGGAAGTTTGTCGCCGCCTGGCCATCGCTATTGCCCGCGATGGGGAAGGGGCTACCAGATTGCTGACTGTTGAGGTAACAGGGGCAATTTCCCTGGCGGCAGCCCGGCTGGCGGCCAGAACGATTGCCGGTTCCAGTCTGGTGAAAAGCGCTATCTTCGGCGCTGATGCCAACTGGGGACGGATTATGGCCGCTCTGGGTTATTCCGGTGCGGAATTTGACCCCCAGGCAGTTTCCATTAGTTTCCGGGCCGGGGAAAAGAGTTTACTGGTATTCCAGGAAGGTGCACCGGTGCCTTTTGCGGAAGAGGAAGCCCGGGCTCTGCTGGCAGAAAAAGAAGTGACCATCGCAGTAGATCTGGCGCAGGGGAGAGAAAGGGCCACCGCCTGGGGCTGTGACTTAACCTATGATTATGTCAGGATCAATGCTGATTATCGGACCTAAGGGGGGAGCGGGATGTTCAATATTATCGATAAAGCAGCTGTGCTGGTGGAAGCCTTGCCTTATATCCAGAAGTTCCATGGCAAAATCCTGGTTATCAAATACGGAGGCCATGCCATGGTTAACCAGGAGCTGAAAGAGGCGCTGATCAAGGATATTATTTTGATGAAACTGGTGGGCATGCATCCCGTCCTGGTTCACGGGGGCGGACCGGATATAACCACCATGTTGCAAAGGCTGGGAGTTGAATCCCGGTTTGTGGGAGGGCAACGGGTTACTGATGATCAGACCATGGAAGTAGTGGAAATGGTGCTGGGTGGCAAGCTGAACAAGGAACTGGTGGCCCTGATCAATAAAAACGGGGGCAAAGCTGTGGGCCTAACGGGCCAGGATGCTAACCTGTTGCGGGCTGTACCCAGAAAAGGGCCTCAGGGCGAAGATCTGGGCCGGGTGGGAGAAGTGGTCCAGGTGCAGCCAGAACTGGTGCTGAATTTGATCAGCCAGGGCTATATTCCGGTAATCGCCCCTATTGCTGTGGATAGTGATGGCAAAAGCTATAACGTCAATGCCGACTATGTGGCCGGGCAGCTGGCCGGGGCCCTGCGGGCAGATAAGTTTATTTTGCTCACCGATGTGCCCGGCATATTGCGGAATGTCAATGACCGTTCCAGTTTGCTGTCAGAAGTAACCCTGAGCCAGGTGGAGGAACTGCAAGCAGAAGGGATTATCAAGGGTGGCATGCTGCCCAAGGTGGAATGCTGCGCCGCTGCCATCCGGGCCGGAGTGGAACGGGCCCATATTATCGATGGACGTATCCCGCACGGCATATTACTGGAAATCTTCACAGATGGAGGAATCGGCACGATGGTGTCGGCTTGAGGGGGGAGAGAGATGAACAAAACCGACGAGCTGATAGCTTTAGGCAAACAATATGTGATGAACACCTATGGAAGGCTCAATCTGGTACTGGCCCAGGGGCAGGGAGCCAGGGTTTGGGATCTAGAGGGCAAGGAATACCTGGACTTTCTAGCGGGAATTGCCGTTAATGCCCTGGGGCACAGTCACCCGGCAGTAGTGGAGGCCCTCAAGAAACAGGCAGAAAAGCTGATCCACTGCTCCAATCTTTACTGGATTGAGCCCCAGATTCGGCTGGCCCAGCTCCTGGTGGAAAACTCCTGCGGGGATAAGGTCTTTTTCTGCAATTCCGGGGCCGAAGCCAATGAAGGGGCGATCAAGCTGGCCCGTAAATATGCCAAACTGCATTATGGGCCGGAAAAATATGAAATCATCACAGCTATTAATTCTTTCCACGGCCGGACCCTGGCGGCGATAACAGCCACCGGCCAGCCCAAATACCAGAAGGGTTTTGAGCCGCTAGTGCCTGGTTTCAAGCATGTTCCTTATAATGACCTGCAGGCACTGGCAGAGGCTATTGGCCCGCAAACCTGTGCCATCATGCTGGAGCCCATTCAAGGGGAAGGAGGCGTAGTAACTCCTGATCCCGCTTATTTGTCCGGGGTAGCGCAACTTTGCCGGGAACATGGTCTGCTGCTGATTCTGGATGAGGTACAAACCGGCATTGGACGCACCGGTAAACTTTTTGCCTATGAGCATTTCGGCATCGAGCCAGATATCTTTACATTGGCCAAAGGTCTGGGGGGCGGGGTGCCCATCGGGGCCATTGTGGCCAAAGAAGAAGTGGCAGCGGCTTTTCAGCCCGGGGATCATGCTTCTACCTTTGGCGGCAACCCCCTGGTCTGCGCTGCGGCCTTGGCGACCTTGAACATCATCCTGGAGGAAGGTTTTTTGGCCCAGGTTCAGGTCAAAGGAGAGTATCTGCGCTCCTTGCTGGCTGAGATGGGCCCGGTACGGGGCAAAGGGCTGATGCTGGGTCTGGAGTTGCCGGGACCGGGGGCGGAAGTAGTGGCCCGATGCCAGGAACGGGGGCTGTTGATAAACTGTACTGCCGGGAATGTGCTCCGGTTTGTACCGCCGTTGATTGTCAACGAAGCGGAAATACAGGAAGCTGTCCGCATTTTGAGGGATTGTATGAAGTAAATAAGCTATACCCCCAGGCCAGATTACTGATGTTGGCCTGCTTTTTTTCTGTAGCCCGAACCAGTCCGGAGGCGGCACCGGCTTGCAGTAAATATTCGGCAAGGGATTGGGCAAAGGGAGCAAACTCCTGATCGCCAAACTGTTTCTGGGGAAAGGAATTTAATAATTCAACATAGAATATATTTTTTTCAAAATGGACTAGTGGTCTAATCACAAGGCCAAAGTCTTTAGGGGGAGGGTAAATGAAGTACAGGGTAGATTTAAACAGTGATCTGGGAGAAAGTTTTGGTGTGTATAAACTGGGTATGGATAAGGAGTTGCTGGAAATCATTACTTCTGCCAACATAGCCTGCGGTATGCACGCCGGAGATCCCCGGGTTATGTCCGCTACTGTAAAAATGGCTGTCCAGAACGGGACTGCTATTGGAGCGCATCCCGGATATCCTGATTTACAGGGGTTTGGCAGGCGCAACCTTGCCATGAGTCCGGAGGAAGTGAAAGACTATGTTATTTATCAGATAGGGGCTCTGGAAGCTTTTGCCCGGACTATGGGTACGACCCTGCAGCATGTTAAGGTCCATGGCGCTTTGTATAATATGGCTGCCAGGGATTACAAGCTGGCTTTAGCCATAGCCGAAGCTGTGAAAGCTGTAAACCCGGATCTAATTTTACTGGCACTGGCTAATTCGGAGATGGTTAGAGCAGCTAAAGACATAGGCTTGAAAGTAGCTGAAGAAGTTTTTGCTGACCGGGCTTATAACCCCGATGGCACTTTAGTAGCCAGAGGTACGCCTGGAGCCATGATTCACGAAAAAGCCGTGGCTATTCCCAGGGTGGTTCGGATGGTCACGGAAGGCAAAGTCACAGCTATCAATGGCGAAGATATTGACATCAAAGCTGACAGCATTTGTGTTCACGGGGATAATCCGGAAGCCCTTGCTTTCGTGAAAGAAATTCGGACAGCACTGGAAGAAGCCGGTGTTTCCGTTGAACCCTTGGCTAATTTCATAATCTAATAAAGACAAGAAGGGGGAAAGTTTGATGGCAGATTTCGAAATCAAGACTAAAACAGGAACAGCAGGGAAGGCTAGTTTAGGGGCGCTCCTGGGGGCGGCCTTCCTGATGGCTACTTCAGCCATCGGACCTGGGTTTGTGACTCAGACGGCCGTTTTTACCCAGCAGTACATGGCTAATTTTGCTTTCATTATCTTAGCTTCAGTTATTCTGGATATTGGAGCCCAGATGAATGTTTGGCGCGTTATCGCTATATCGGGTATGCGCGGCCAGGATGTAGCCAATAAGGTACTGCCGGGTTTGGGTTATTTTGTTGCTTTCCTGGTGGCTTTAGGTGGGTTGGCTTTCAATATCGGTAATATTGCAGGTGCCGGTATGGGGATGAATGTAATGTTTGGCATTACTCCTGCTATGGGGGCCATTATTTCCGCAATGATCGCTATTTTTATCTTTTTATCCAAAGAAATGGGCAAGGCCATGGATGCATTTGCCAAGGTTTTAGGCGGTCTAATGATTCTTTTAACCTTATATGTAGCCATTATAACCAGGCCACCTGTAGGTGAAGCCTTGCTTCGTACTTTTGTTCCAACTGAAGTGCCTCTCTTACCCATTATCACCTTATTGGGTGGCACAGTGGGTGGATACATTACTTTTGCCGGTGGTCATCGCCTTATTGATGCAGGTATTACCGGTATTGAAAATTTGCGTGAAGTTACCAGGGGTTCTGTGACAGGTATCATTATTGCATCTGTCATGCGGGTGGTTCTTTTCCTTGCTGTTTTGGGGGTAGTTGCTGCAGGGCACAAGCTGGATCCGGCCAATCCGCCTGCATCAGCTTTCCAGTTAGCTGCAGGAAATATCGGCTATAAGCTGTTTGGTGTTGTTTTCTGGTCGGCAGCTATTACCTCTGTGGTGGGGGCAGCTTATACTTCCGTATCTTTCCTTCGCTCGCTGGCTAGCACCTTTGAGAATAATTACAAGTGGTGGATTATCGCCTTTATTGTAGCTTCTACGGTAATTTTTGTAACTATTGGTAAGCCAGTCAAGCTCTTGATTCTGGCCGGTGCTTTAAACGGTCTCATTCTTCCCATTACTTTGGGAACCATGCTCATCGCTTCCAAACGGAAAGATATTGTAGGGGAATACAAACAGCCTACCTGGTTGATGCTCTTCGGAATTCTTGTTGTTATTGTAGCTATATATGCAGGAGTTCTTTCTCTAAAAGGCATCACAGATTTATTTAAATAAAAGCTGAAAAGGGAGGCTTTGCCTCCCCTTCTTAATCACCATTAGCGGGGGTGATTTCATGTATGATAAGGCCAGGTTTCTTCCTGCTGGGGATAAAGGGGTGGTGGTAGAGTTTGGCAATTCTATCAGTAAGGAAATCAACAAAAAAATTCGTAGCTTGATGTTAGCTATAGAACAGGCTGAATTACCGGGCATAATGGAACTCATACCTACCTACCGCTCTTTACTGGTGCTTTATGAACCCTTGGCCTGGAAATATGGTGATTTAATCCTTCAACTTGAAAAAATCGAAGCCAATCTAGGTGCATTAAAACTTCCCGAGCCCCAGGTTATTTTATTGCCTGTGGTATATGGCGGGGAATATGGACCTGATTTAAACTTTGTCTCTGAACATGCGAAATTGACTCCGGAAGAGGTTATTAAAATTCACACGGGGACAGATTATTTAATTTATATGCTTGGATTTACTCCCGGATTTCCATACCTGGGTGGCATGGATGAACGCATAGCTACACCGCGGCTTCAGACACCTCGCACAAAAATTCCTGCTGGTTCTGTAGGTATCGCAGGAAGCCAAACAGGGGTTTATCCTATCGAAAGTCCAGGCGGCTGGCAAATAATTGGCCGTACTCCTGTCAAACTTTTCGACCCTGCCAGGGAAAAACCCGTTCTCTTACAAGCAGGAAATTATGTGCGTTTTTATCAAATAACTCCCGAAGAATACCAGGAAATAGCCCAACTGGTTGAGAAGGGCCAGTACATTGTTAAATCCGAGAATTATGGTGAGAAGGAGGTTTGACATGAGTTTTATCAGGGTTATAAAACCAGGCCTCCTGACAACGATACAGGACCGTGGACGGTTCGGTTATCAACAGTGGGGTATTCCTGTGGCCGGAGCCATGGATGAATACGCTTTGCGTATAGCCAATCTTTTGGTAGGTAATCCGGAAGGTGAGGCATGTTTGGAAATTACTCTCCTGGGACCCACCCTGGAATTCCAGGCTGAAGGCGTAATTGCCCTGACAGGGGCTGATCTGGGAGCCAGGTTAAATGGCCAGGATCTTCCTCTCTGGCAGGCTTTACAAGTCCAAAAAGGCGACAAACTGGAATTTACGGGTGTGAAGGCAGGATGTCGTGTCTATTTAGCGGTAGCCGGAGGGTTTGAAGTTCCGGTAGTGATGGGCAGTAAGTCTACATATGTACGTGGACAGATAGGCGGTTTTGCAGGGAGGAGTTTACGTAAGGGAGATGAAATTGGCATAAGGGTTCCTCGGGTAGATTTAAGGAGATTGATCAATCGAACGGTACCCAGGGAGTACCGGTATGAATTTACCAATCCCATCCTGGTACGGGTTGTGCTGGGTCCCCAGGATGATGCCTTTACCGAGGACGGAATTAGAACCTTTTTGGAAGGGCAATACCAGGTAACTAACGAAGCTGACCGTATGGGGTATCGCCTGGATGGTCCCAAAATCCAGCATAAGACAAGTCCGGATATTATCTCTGATGGTATTGTCATGGGTTCTATCCAGGTCCCCGGGCATGGTTTGCCTATTATTATGATGGCTGACCGACAAACTACCGGGGGTTACACGAAAATCGCCACCGTTATTACCGCAGATTTAAACAAAATAGCCCAGGCTAAGCCGGGAGATGCAATCAGGTTTCAGGCTGTTTCTATTGAGGAAGCCCATGAGATTTACCGGGCCTATGAAGAAAAAATTCGCAACGTCAAGGATAAATTTATTTTTGCTCAAAAAGAGCCCTTCACAAGTAAGAAAGGGTTAAAGAGAACTATGCGTATATGGGTAAATGGTACGGAATATATAGTCGAAATAGAAAGATTATGAGAGGAGGAGAAAAATGCTGGAATTATTTCATGCTAAACCTGAGGAGGTCAGGGGAGCCATCCGCAAAGGGGAAATAAACAGACCGACAGCGGGGATGTGTGCAGGGTACGCTCAAGCTAACCTTGCTGTTTTACCGAAAGATTTAGCCTTTGAATTTTTGCTCTTTTGTCAAAGAAATCCTAAACCCTGTCCGGTCCTGGATGTTACAGAGGTGGGCTCTTTTGAGCCTGTTTTAACAGCCCCGGGTGCTGATTTGCGCACGGATATACCCAAATACCGTATTTATAAGTATGGCCAACTAGTTGATGAGACTAGTGATATTTTAAATTATTGGCGAGAAGATCTTGTTGCTTTTCTTTTAGGTTGCAGTTTTACCTTTGAGAGTGGATTGCTTCAAGGGGGGATTCCGGTCCGTCATATTGAAGAAGGCAGGAATGTACCCATGTATATTACCAATATACCCTGCAAACCTGCAGGAAGGTTCAGTGGCCCCATGGTAGTAAGTATGCGTCCTATACCTTATCAACAGGTAGTAAAGGCAGTACAAATAACAAGTCGTTATCCAGCTGTTCATGGTGCACCTGTTCATATCGGAGACCCTGTTCTGATCGGAATAAAAGATTTAGATAAACCGGATTTTGGAGACCCTGTCACCATTAAACCAGGGGAAGTACCGGTATTCTGGGCTTGTGGTGTTACCCCACAAGCTGTGGCTATGCAGTCGAAACCACCTTTCATGATTACCCATGCTCCCGGGCACATGTTTATAACTGATGTGCTCAATGAGGACCTGACTGTATAGAGAGATGCCTCATAACAAGACACGTGAAACCATCACGTGTCTTGTTTTACTTTGAAGCGGGGTATTTGAGGGATGAAATCAGACAAAAATCCCCTATTAACCATTGCATTATTATGCAGAAATATTGTATAATTATAAACGAATTAGCTGGTGAGGGGGATTAGCAGTGAAAGGATATTTAGTCCTGGCCGATGGTACAGTCTACGAAGGCACCGCCTTTGGTGCCGTAGGGGAGGCTATCGGCGAGGTGGTTTTCAATACAGGCATGACGGGTTATCAGGAGATATTGACTGACCCGTCCTATTGCGGGCAGATAGTGACCATGACCTATCCATTGATCGGTAACTATGGCATCAATCAGGATGACTTCGAGGCCTCCCGCAGTTATGTCCGGGGGTTTATCGTGCGGGAAACCTGCACCTACCCCAGCAACTGGCGGGCTAAGGAGACGCTGGATGCCTATCTGTATCGCCATCGTATTATTGGTCTGGCAGGCATAGATACCAGGGCGCTGACCAAAAAATTGCGGCAGCATGGGGTGATGCAGGGGCTGATCACCACTTTGCCGGGGACAGTGGCAGAGATGGTGGCCAAAATCAAGCAGGCGCCGCCGGTGTTTGGGCCCCAGCTGGTGCAGACGGTGACTACACCCGAGCCTTATACCATCCCCGGGCCCGGCCCCAGGGTAGTGGTCATGGATTTTGGCGCCAAAGCCAATATTCTGCGCAGCCTGAATAAACTGGGGCTGGAACTGGTAGTGGTCCCGGCGCATGCCACGGCCGATGAAATTATGGCTTACCGGCCGGCCGGGTTGATGCTGTCCAACGGACCGGGGGATCCAACGGATGTGCCCCTGGCCATCAATACAGTGCGCCAACTCCTGGGCGAACTGCCCATTTTCGGGATTTGTCTCGGCCATCAGATCATCGGCCTGGCTTTAGGCGGCAGCACTTATAAGCTAAAATTCGGACACCGGGGCGCCAACCATCCCGTGCAGGATTTACACAGCGGGCGAGTATATATCACCTCCCAGAATCACGGGTTTGCCCTGGCAGCCGATTCACTGCAGCAGCTGCCGGTGGAAATCACCCATCTCAACCTCAATGATGGTACAGTGGAAGGGTTAAGGCATAAGGAATTGCCGGTTTTCTCGGTGCAATACCATCCGGAAGCTGCACCGGGACCGGAAGATAATGAATATCTGTTCCAGCAGTTTTTGCAGTTACTTTAAACCAGGAAACAAAGGGGGAGGAGCATGCCCAAAAGACAGGATATTAAAAAAGTGCTGGTAATCGGTTCCGGGCCCATTATCATCGGCCAGGCGGCGGAATTCGATTATGCCGGTACCCAGGCTTGCAAGGCTTTGAAAGAAGAAGGGCTGGAGGTAGTGCTGGTCAATTCCAACCCGGCGACCATTATGACCGATGCCAATATGGCGGATAAAATTTATATCGAGCCATTACAGTGGCAGACGGTGGCTCAAATCATAGAAAAAGAACGGCCTGATGGACTGTTACCTACCCTGGGTGGACAGACTGGCCTGAATATAGCTGTTGAACTGGCGGAGAAAGGGATTTTGCAGCAATATGGTGTCGCCCTGCTGGGAACTCCCCTGGAGGCGATCAAGCGGGCTGAGGATAGGGAATTATTCCGGGCCTTAATGCTGGAGATCGGTGAACCTATTCCTCCCAGTACCATCGTAGAAACAGTAGATGCTGCCCTGGCCTTTGCCGAGGAGATTGGCTATCCGGTGATCGTTCGTCCCGCTTATACCCTGGGAGGATCCGGGGGCGGAATTGCCCATAATGCCAGGGAACTGGCGCAAATCGCTGATAAGGGCTTGAAGTACAGTGCTATCGGGCAGATTCTGCTGGAAAAAAGCGTGGCCGGCTGGAAGGAAATCGAGTATGAGGTAATGCGGGATAGTGCCGATAACTGCATTACCATTTGTAATATGGAAAACATCGACCCGGTGGGAATTCATACCGGGGATTCCATTGTTATCGCGCCTTCCCAGACTTTAAGTGACCGCGAGTATCAGATGCTACGCACTGCCGCACTGAAGATAATCAGGGCCTTAAAAATTGAGGGTGGATGTAATGTCCAATTCGCCTTAAATCCTCACAGTTTTGAATATATAGTAATCGAGGTTAATCCCCGGGTGAGCCGCAGCTCGGCCCTGGCGTCAAAAGCGACTGGTTATCCCATTGCCAAGATGGCGGCCAAAATTGCCATTGGCCTGACCCTGGCTGAGTTGACTAACCCGGTTACTGGTAAAACCAGTGCCTGCTTTGAACCGGCCCTGGACTACTGTGTAGTCAAGATTCCCCGCTGGCCGTTCGATAAATTTCCCACGGCTGACCGGCGACTGGGAACTCAGATGAAGGCTACCGGGGAAGTGATGGCCATTGAACGCAGCTTTGAGGCCGCTTTACAAAAGGCAATCCGCAGTCTGGAAATCGGTTTGGACAGTTTGCAATTGCCCAAACTGGGTGCTCTTTCCGATATGGCCATCGAACACCGGCTGCAAGAAGCCGATGATGAAAGGCTGTTTGTGGTGGCAGAGGCTTTTCGCCGCCATTTTACCGTGAAAGAGGTTTATCAGCTTACGAAAATCGATCCCTGGTTCCTGGAAAAGATTCGCGGTCTGGTGGAACTGGAAAGGCAAATCAAAAAAACGCCCTGGGGTCAGGTAACTTCGGAATTTTTACAGTTGGTCAAAAGCAAAGGTTTCAGTGATCGGGCCCTGGCTCGCTGGTGGGGAGTAGAAGAACGTGAAGTGCGGGATCGGCGGGCAGAGTGGGGCATTCGCCCGGTTTATAAGCTGGTGGATACCTGTGCTGCTGAGTTTGAAGCAGCTACTCCCTACTATTATTCTTCTTATGAGCAGGAGGATGAAGTAGAAGTCAGTACCAGACCGAAAGTGGTGGTGCTGGGCTCGGGGCCGATCCGCATCGGTCAGGGGATTGAGTTTGATTATTGTTCAGTCCATTCTGTCTGGGGTTTGCAGGAACTGGGTTATGAAACCATTATTATCAATAATAACCCCGAAACAGTGAGTACGGATTTTGATACGGCGGATAAATTATATTTTGAACCTCTGACAGTGGAAGATGTTCTGCATGTAATTGAAAAAGAACAGCCTCTGGGAGTGATTGTACAATTCGGCGGCCAAACTGCCATTAATCTGGCAGCCAAACTGGAGGCGGCCGGAGTGAAAATCCTGGGTACGTCCGTGCAGTCCATTGACCTGGCAGAAGACCGGGAAAAATTCGCTGCCCTGTTAGCTAAACTGGGAATTCCCCAGACGGAAGGCAAGGCGGTCTTCTCGGTTACAGAAGGGGTGGAATGGGCCCGGCAGCTGGGTTATCCCCTGGTAGTGCGTCCTTCCTATGTTCTGGGCGGCCGCAATATGGAGATTGTCCAAAAAGAAGAGGAGCTGGTCCACTATTTAACCACAGCAGTGGAAATCACCCCCGAACATCCGGTGCTGATTGACCGCTATCTGCTGGGGCGGGAAGTCGAGGTAGATGCCATCGGTGATGGTAAGGATATATTTATTCCTGGCATTATGGCCCATGTGGAGAGGGCGGGGGTGCATTCCGGGGACTCCATGGCGGTTTATCCGGCTCAGGGTTTAAGCCGGGAAGAGGAAGAACTGCTGGTGGATTATACCTTGCGGATCGGTCGGGCCTTGCAGGTATGTGGTCTTATCAATATTCAGTATGTGATCAGCAACGGTCAGGTTTATGTGCTGGAAGTCAACCCACGGGCGTCCCGGACGGTGCCGGTGTTGAGTAAAGTGACGGCAGTGCCCATGGTGGCGGTAGCTACCAAAGCCATGCTGGGAGAGAGCCTGACCAAACAGGGGTATTATCATGGCCTCAAGCCCCCCTCTCCCTGGATTACTGTCAAAGCCCCTGTTTTTTCCTTCGAGAAACTGGGCGGGGTGGAAATCTCCCTGGGCCCGGAAATGAAGTCCACCGGTGAGGTAATGGGCACAGCGGCGGAGTATCCTGCTGCCTTGCTGAAAGCCATGCAGGCCGCCAATATCAAGTTGCCTGCGGGCGGAACGGTGTTCTGGTCGGTAGCGGATTGGGACAAGGAGGAAGCGGCCCGGCTGGCTGCTCGCTTTGCCGCTTATGGCTTCCAGCTGGCAGCTGCAGGAGATACCTGGCGCTATTTCGCGGAACGGGGATTACAGGTAACGGAACTTGAAGAAGACCTGACAGCGATCAGAACTGGTCGCATTCAGCTGGTAATCAATACACCTACCCAGGGGAAAAATCCGGGGCGGCGGGGCTTCCAGCTGCGCCGCACGGCAGCGGAATATAGAATTCCGTGCTTAACTTCTCTGGATACGGCCAATGCGGTATTGCAGGTGCTGGAGTACCTGGCTGCCGGCGGCACGGCTGAACCCCTGGAACTGGCGGTATATACAGGTTAAGGAGGCATAAACAATGGCATTAGCATTAAATGAAATTCAAAAAGCCATGCAGGGGCGGGATTTTCTCTGCATGTCTGACTATACCAGAGAAGAGCTGAAGGAAATGATTGCTCTGGCTCTGCACCTGAAAAAAGAACAGAAAATGGGGGTATCCCACCCCATTTTACAGGGCAAAACCCTGGCCATGATTTTCCGCAAATCTTCGACCCGGACCAGGGTGTCCTTTGAAGTGGGCATGTATCAGTTAGGAGGCTATCCCCTCTTTTTGAGCAGCAATGATATTCAGCTGGGACGGGGGGAACCGATTGCTGATACTGCGCGGGTGCTGTCCCGCATGGTGGATGGCATTATGATCCGTACCTTTGCCCAGGCCGAGGTGGAGGAGCTGGCTCAGTTTGCCGATGTGCCGGTAATCAACGGCTTGACCGATCTGCTGCATCCCTGCCAGGTGCTGGCTGACCTGATGACCATCCAGGAATACAAAGGCAAGCTGGCTGGACTGAAGCTGGCCTATGTGGGGGATGGCAACAATATGGCCCATTCCCTGCTGATTGGTGGAGCCAAGATGGGGATGAAGGTAGCGGTGGCCAGCCCGGAAGGCTATCTGCCTCAGGCGGAGATTGTGGCTAAAGCTCAGGCCTTTGCCGCTGAAAGCGGTGGGGAAATTCTGGTTACTACTGATCCGGTGGAAGCGGTAACGGATGCCGATGTGGTCTATACTGATGTCTGGGCTTCCATGGGGCAGGAAGCAGAAGCCGAGGAGCGGGCCCGGATCTTCCAACCCTATCAGGTCAATGAGGAACTGGTAGCCAAAGCCAGGGCAGATTATCTCTTTCTGCACTGTCTGCCGGCCCACCGCGGGGAGGAAGTAACCGCCGGTGTAATCGATGGTCCCAATTCAGTGGTGTTTGATGAGGCGGAAAACCGGCTGCATGCCCAAAAGGCTCTGCTGGCCCTGTTGTTGTAGAACAGGCTTCCTCTCACCCTGCCCAAATGATATAATGGGGACAAGGGGGGAGGATGGTGAAAAATAGAAGTCCTAAACTGATCTGGTGGAACAGGATAGTTAACGCAGCTTTACTGGTAGTTATGCTGATTTCAGCCTATAGTTTATTCTTTCCGACAAGGGACCCCAATTATTATAGCGGATCTGCCCTGCTGAAACAGGTGGAGCAATATGCCCGATCAGGCCTGGATAAAAAGGCACTGGAACAGGCCAATACCCTGGATTATACCAATATCTACACCATCGGCTTTGGCCAGGCTAACCTGCTTTCCCTGTGGCCATCTGGGACTGAAACCGTCAGGATTCTGGCCAGAGAACTACTACAACTTGAACCCGCTGAGGATGCAGATTTCCGGCCCGAGTTTGCTGTACGCATCGGTTATGTGGAAGAAAAAGGGGATAAGACGCGGCTTACCGGCTTTTATTATGACCGCCGCGGCCTGGTCAAAAGCGGTAATCAGGTTTACCGCCTGTCAGCGGCCGGACAGCAGTTGCTTAACCAGGAGCTAAATGGCTGGGTAGCATTAACGGAGATTAGAAATGGGTTTTATTTAGCTGCTTGCCGGCGAAACTGGTCTGCTCTAGAGCGTTTTGCCGCACCGGCGGTAATAGAGGCAGTCCGAAAAGGTAAAATTCCAGCTGGGGAACCGGTGGGAATTGGATATAAGTTTAATGAGGTACAACATTCAGGAAAGAACCAATTTGTAGAGGCAAATATAGAGGATACTATAACTTTAAAAAACGGGCGTAAATTTGCTGCCAGGTTGACTTATAAGATAATTAACGGGCGCTGGCAAATTACCGGGTTGAATTAAAATACAGAAAAGGGTATAATATTTCCTGAGTTTTTATAAAAGGAGACGATTGGCATGAAAAAAGTAGTGCTGGCATATTCGGGGGGATTGGATACCTCCATTATCATTCCCTGGCTAAAAGAAAATTACGGATATGAAGTAATTGCTATGGTCGCCGATTTGGGACAAGGGGAAGAACTGGCTCCCCTGCGGGAAAAAGCCATCAAATCCGGAGCCAGCAAGATTTATATTGAAGACCTGAAACAGGAATTTGTCGAGGACTTTATCTGGCCTACCCTGAAAGCAGGGGCCATTTATGAAGGCAAGTATTTGCTGGGCACTTCCTTTGCCCGCCCCTTGATTGCCAAACGGCTGGTGGAAATTGCCCGTCAGGAAGGGGCGGAAGCGGTGGCTCACGGAGCTACCGGCAAAGGCAATGACCAGGTACGGTTTGAACTGGCCGTAAAAGCCCTGGCCCCTGATTTGAAGATCATTGCTCCCTGGCGCCTGTGGGATATCCGCTCCCGGGAAGATGCCATTGATTATGCCCAGGCCCGGGGTATTCCCGTACCGGTGACCAAGGCCCGGCCCTATTCCATGGACCGTAACCTCTGGCATTTGAGCCATGAAGGGGCTGATCTGGAGGATCCCTGGAATGAACCGCAAAAGGATGTATTGATGCTGATTACCCCGCCGGAAGAAGCTCCGGACCAGCCGACCTATGTGGAGCTGGAATTTGAACAGGGCATTCCGGTGAAGCTGAACGGTGAAGCTCTGGATGGGGTCAGCCTGATTGAGAAACTGAATGAAATCGCCGGTGCCAATGGTGTGGGTGTGGTAGACATGGTGGAAAATCGCCTGGTGGGGATGAAATCCCGGGGAGTTTATGAGACTCCGGCCGGCACTGTCCTCTATGCTGCCCACCGGGAATTAGAACTGCTCTGCCTGGACCGGGCCACTTTGCATTATAAGGACCTGGTAGCCCAGCGCTATGCTGAACTGGTATACGATGGGGTCTGGTATCATCCCCTGCGGGAAGCCATTGATGCTTTTGTCAATGTGACTCAGAAGACGGTGACCGGTACCGTACGGTTAAAGCTGTACAAAGGCAGTTGCACACCGGCAGGAGCCAAGTCGCCCTATTCCCTCTATCACCAGGAGCTGTCCACCTTTGGTCGGGACGAAATCTACAACCAGAAGGATGCGGAAGGCTTTATCAATCTCTTCGGCCTACCCCTGCTGGTACGGGCGATGATGGAGGAAAAAAATCGCAAATAGCGCAAGCAGCCGCCAGGCTCTGGCCATCGGGCCAGGCCTGGCTTCGTACTATCCAGCTAATTAACGAAGGAGGAGACAGAGGTGGGTAAACTCTGGGGTGGCCGCTTTGCCAAAACCACAGATAAACTGGTGGAGGATTTTCACTCTTCCATTCATTTTGATCAGCGCCTCTATCGCCAGGATATCCTGGGCAGTATTGCTCATGCCACCATGCTGGGCGAACAGGGGATTATCACTCCGGCTGAGGCGGACCAGATTATAGCTGGCCTGAAAGAGCTGCTGGCGGAGATTGAGGCCGGGAAAGTCCAATTTGACGTAGCTGCGGAAGATATCCATATGAATATAGAAAAGCTGCTGACTGAAAAAATCGGAGCAGTGGGGAAAAAGCTCCACACCGCCCGCAGCCGCAATGACCAGGTGGCCCTGGATATTCGCCTGTATCTGCGGGAGGAGATCGGACAAGTCAAACACCTGTTGCTGGAATTGATTGAAACCTTGCTGGAACTGGCCCAGCAACATACGGAGACGGTGATGCCCGGCTATACCCATTTACAACGGGCTCAGCCTATTACCCTGGCCCATCACTTGCTGGCCTATATTGCCATGTTCCAGCGGGATGTGGAAAGGCTGCAGGATGTCCTGAAGCGGGTAAATGTCTGTCCCCTGGGATCGGGGGCGCTGGCCGGCACCACTTTTCCCCTGAACCGGGAAAGGGTAGCTGAGTTACTGGATTTTCCGGCCATTACCATGAACTCTCTGGATGCCGTCAGTGACCGGGATTTTGCCATTGAATTCTGTGCTGCTGCTTCCCTGCTGATGATGCATCTCAGCCGTTTCAGTGAGGAAATCATCCTCTGGTCCAGCAGTGAGTTTGCCTTTATTGAACTGGATGATGCTTTCAGTACCGGCAGTTCCATTATGCCGCAAAAGAAAAATCCTGATGTAGCAGAACTGGTGCGGGGCAAGACCGGTCGGGTTTATGGTGACTTGATGGCCTTGCTGACAGTGATGAAGGGGTTGCCTCTGGCCTATAACAAGGATATGCAAGAGGATAAGGAAGCTCTCTTTGATGCCATCGATACGGTTAAGGGTTGTTTGCTGGTCTTTACTCCCATGCTGGCAACAATGAAGGTACGGGAAGATAATATGCGCAAGGCTGCTCAGGGTGGCTTCACCAATGCCACCGATCTGGCAGATTATCTGGCCAAAAAAGGGGTGCCTTTCCGGGAAGCCCATGAAATTGTGGGTAAAGCAGTGCTTTATTGTGTAGAGCAGGGCAAGGCCCTGGAGGAAGTAACACTGGAAGAATACCGGCAAATGTCACCGGTGTTTGCAGAAGACCTTTATGAGGCTATCAGTATTGATTACTGTGTCCAGGCCCGGCAGGTACCGGGAGGACCGGCGCCGGCAGCTGTCCGGATCGCATTGCAGCAAGTGGAAAAATGGCTGGCGGCCAGTAGACAATAGAGCTTGCGGGGAGGGAGTATGGTGAAAATCATTGTGCAGAAATTCGGCGGTACATCGGTAGCAGATGGGGAAGGCAGGGCCCGGGCTATTGAGCGCATTCTGGCCGCCAAAGCAGAAGGCTATCAGCCGGTGGTAGTGGTTTCAGCTATGGGGCGCAAGGGGGCTCCCTATGCTACTGACACCTTGATTAGCCTGGTGAAAGAAATTAATCCAGAGGTTAATCCCCGGGAGCTGGATTTGCTCATTTCCTGCGGAGAGATTATCTCTACAGTAGTTATGGCTCATACCCTCAATAGCATGGGCCACCCGGCCATTGCTTTAACTGGCGGCCAGGCCGGGATCAAGACTGATGCCAATTTTGGCAATGCCCAGATTTTAGAGGTTGACCCCATGCCCATTTTGCGACAGGTGATGGAAGATAAAATCGTGGTGGTAGCCGGTTTTCAGGGGATTGCTCCTGATGGCAGTATCACGACCCTGGGCCGGGGCGGCAGTGACACTACCGCTACCGCACTGGGGGCAGCCTTACAGGCTGAAGTGGTGGAAATCTATACCGACGTGGATGGGGTAATGACCGTTGATCCCCGGGTGGAGCCGGAAGCCAAGATTCTGGAGGAAATCTCTTACCGGGAAGTGTGCGAAATGGCCTATCAGGGTGCTAAAGTCATTCATCCCCGGGCCGTTGAAGTGGCCATGAGCCGCCAGGTACCCATTCGCATTAAAAATACCTTTTCTGATGCCAAAGGTACCCTCATTTCCCAGTCTGCTGCTGAACGGGTCATTACCGGGATTGCCCACCTGACCGGGCTCAGCCAGGTCCGGGTTCTTTCCAGCCGGGATGGTCAGCAAAACTGGCAGCTGGTGCGAGTCAAGCTGTTCCGGGTGCTGGCGGAAAAGGGCATCAGTGTGGATGTAATCTCTGTTCTGCCCGATGGGGTATACTTTACGGTGTCTCAGGCCGATGGTTTTAAAGCCTGTCAATACCTGCATGAAGCAGGATTCGCCTGTGAACTGGTGGAAAACTGTGCCAAGGTATCGGTTATCGGTGCCGGGATGCAAGGGGTTCCAGGGGTAATGGCGGAAATCATGGAAACCCTCTATAGTGCCGGAATAGATATCCTGCAAACTTCGGACTCGGATATCACTATTTCCTTCCTGGTACCGGAAAGTCAATTGAAAGAAGCGGTTCATGTTTTGCACCGCAAGTTAGGCTGGTAAGAGAGCAGGGTTCGCCCTGCTTTTTTCCTCATCAGGCAGGAAAACTGATGATGAGGGCGAATAGTATAAGATTATGCCGTTAAGGTAAAGTAGGGAAAGGGGAAGGTTTATGCAGTATATCAGCACCAGGAATAATTTCCGGCCGGTCAGCGCTGCAGAAGCCATCAATCTGGGCATGGTGCCTGCTGGAGGCTTGTTTGTGCCGGAAAGTTTTCCGCAATTCAGCAGGGAAGAGTTGACGGAACTGGTGGAAAGTTCGTACCAGGAGCTGGGAGCAGCCATCCTGGAGCGCTATCTGACCGATTATAGTCGGGAAGAAATTCGCACTTGTTTACAACGGGCCTATAATGCCAGCAGTTTCGCTCATCCGGAAATGGCCCCGGTGGTTTCACTGGCGGAAGACATCCACATCCTGGAACTCTGGCATGGGCCCACGGCAGCCTTCAAGGATATGGCCCTGCAGCTGCTGCCCCATTTGCTGGTGACAGCCAGACACAAACTGGGAGCGTCCAGGGAACTGGTAATTCTGGTGGCCACTTCCGGAGATACCGGCAAAGCCGCTCTGGAAGGGTTCAAGGATGTTCCCGGTATTCGCATTATGGTCTTCTATCCTCAGGGGGGAGTAAGTCAGGTCCAGGAACGGCAGATGCTCACCACCGGTGGACAGAATACCCGCGTAGTTGCTGTAACTGGCAATTTTGATGATTGCCAGAATGGGGTCAAGGCCATTTTTGCTGACGCAGATTTGCGGAACTATCTGGCTGACAGGGGCTTTGAGCTTTCATCAGCCAATTCCATCAACTGGGGGCGCCTGGTACCGCAGATTATCTATTATTTCAGTGCCTACTTGCAGCTGGTGCGACGGGGCCGAATTGTGCTGGGCGACGAGGTCAATGTGGTGGTACCCACCGGAAACTTCGGCAATATCCTGGCGGCCTGGTATGCCAGAAGGATGGGGCTGCCGCTGGGCAAGCTGATCTGCGCCTCCAATGAAAATAATGTACTGACTGATTTTTTCCGAAACGGTACCTATGACCGGCGCCGCCAGTTCAAACTGACCAACAGCCCTTCGATGGATATCCTTATTTCCAGTAACCTGGAACGTTTTCTCTATGACTTAACTGGAGGGGATGGGGAGAAAATCACCCTCTGGTTTAATCAGCTGGCAGAAACGGGGCATTATACGGTGGATGAGCAGACCCGCCAGGCCATAGCGGAAGTACTCTGGGCCGGCTGGTGTGACCAGGAAGATACACTGAAGACTATTGGTGAAGTGTTTGACCGTTATCACTATACCCTGGATACCCATACGGCCGTTGCCTACAAAGTTTACCAGGATTTTCTTCAGGCCAGTGGTGATAAGCGGCCTGCGGTAATTGCCGCTACTGCCAGTCCCTTTAAATTTGTCAGCAGTGTGCTGTCCGCTCTGGTCAGCGCCGGGGACAGAGAGGGGCTGGATGAATTTGAACAGCTGAATATGCTCAGCCGCATTAGCGGCCTGCCCCTCCATCCCGGTTTGGCTGGCCTTAAGGAAAAAGAGGTGCGCCATAACTGGCAGGCTGGCAAGACGGAGCTGAAATCCCAGCTGCTTTGCTGGCTGGGTTTATAGGAGGAAAAGAAAACGATGTCTTTACCCAGTAAGGAACAGAAAGAAAGCTATGTACGGGAAATGTTCAATGCTATTGCCCGCCGCTATGATTTGATGAATACCCTGATGACCTTTGGGCTGGACCGGCGCTGGCGCCGCTTTGCCGTAGCCCGTTCCGGTATGGGACCTGGAAAACAGGCTCTGGATATTTGCTGTGGTACCGGCATGCTGGCCATGGCCCTGGCAGAAGCCGGTGGTCCTACAGGCAGGGTGGTTGGTCTGGATTTTTCGGAAAATATGCTGGCTGTAGCCCGGGAAAACCTGCGCCATTTTCCCCTGCAGGAGAATATCACCTTGATTCAGGGCAATGCCATGGCCCTGCCCTTTGCCGACAATAGCTTTGATTGTGTAACTGTGGGCTGGGGCCTGAGGAATGTACCTGACCTGGACCAGGTCTTGCGGGAAATGACCCGGGTGGTAAAGCCCGGGGGCATGGTGGTCAGCCTGGATATGGCTAAACCCAGTGCTCCGGTTTTTAAGGAACTCTACTGGTTTTATTTCGAGAAACTGGTCCCGCTGATGGGAAAATTCTGGGCCGGAAGGGCCAGTGCCTACAGCTATCTGCATGACTCGGCCAGGGTTTTCCCCCATCAGGCTGAGCTGGCCCGGCGCTTTGCTGCTGCCGGTCTGGTGGATTGTCGCTACCATGATTTGACCGGCGGCGTGGTAGCGGTAGTGGAAGGACGGAAACCCCGGTAAAAAAGCTCCTGCCCTGGTTGGGAGGGCAGGAGTTTTTACTTTAAAGATAAATCATTTTTCTGGTCATACCACCATCGATAATGAAGTTTTGCCCGGTAATAAACCCGCTTTCGTCGGAAAGCAAAAACCAGGCCAGGGCAGCTACATCTTCAGCTTTGCCCACCCGGCCGACTGGATGTTGCTGATGGTCACTGCTGGTTAGAGCTTCTGGATTATTTACTTCAATCCAGCCAGGGCTGATGCAGTTAACCCTCACTTCCGGGCCCAGGCTCATGGCCAGGGCGTGGGTTAAGGCATAGATGCCCCCTTTGGAGGCAGAATAGGCTTCTGTATTGGGTTCGGACATGAAGGCCCGGGTAGAGCAGAGGTTGACAATTGCCCCCTGCCGTTCTCTGAGGTGGGGGGCAGCATATTTAGTGCACAGGAAAGTTCCTGTCAGGTTAACGGTTATGACCCGTTCCCATTCAGCTAAAGTCAATTCAGCCAATGGCTTGTTACATGATATGGCTGCATTATTGACCAGATAATCTATGCCCCCAAAATAAGCGACGGTAGCCTGTATTGCTTCCCTTACCTGGGGTTCTGAGGCGATATCGACCAGGAAGAATTTAATTTTGCCATGATGCTGCAGTTCCGCTTCTGTTTCCTTTCCGGCCTGTTCAGCGATATCCCAGATAGCGACCTGAATTTGTTGCTGAAGTAGTTTAAGGGCAATAGCTTTACCAATACCATGGGCGCCACCGGTAATAATAGCTGTTTTCTTCATGGTTATCTCCTTTCTAGAAACTGACTTAAAATCACTTCGCCATAATCCTTTTTCTCAGCAAAAGGCCCCGGATCCCAGTCAGACAGCCTGACCCGGGGCTGCCAGCCTTCGTGAAAGTAAAGTTCGGCTCCGCAGGCTTGTGTAGCCAGCAGCCACTGTCGGACCAGTTCATCTTCTCCCAGATTGACGATAGTATTGCGCAGCCTGGTAAAGTTTTTGCCCGCCGGGGAACAGAGATAGGTTTGACAAACCAGCGGCCGGGCCTGATAAACCCGGCAGGTGCCGGTAGTTTGATCCAGAAAGATACAGGCGCCCTGTTCGTCTCTAGCCAGACTGATATCCACCGCCCTGCCCTGGACATAAATGTAAGCATGGCTGTTGAGAAAAGAGAGCAGCTGGGCAGGAGCAGGGTACTGGCCATGGAGATGGCGGTATAATACAAGAACGTCAATATAGGTTAGCGGGATTCGCTCATAACAACAGAGGTCACAGCCTTTACATTGCCGCACAGGGGCTCTGGTCCGCCGGGACGGACCATTTTCGATGAATTCATTAATCGCCTGTAAATAGTCTGCTATCGTGGCAGAAGGGTCCAGGATGCGCAGGTCATAGCCCTGGTTGCCTTTGATTTCTGCTGGAAAAATTTCAACTTTCATTGCTGGCCTCCAATCCCTGTTGATTTGCCCATTTTCCCGAATTTTGCTATAATGAAATTTATGAATTGCCGAGAAAATGCCAATAAGGAAGGTGAAACCATGATCACCAAACAGGATGTCGAACACGTCGCCATGCTGGCCCGTTTGGAGCTGACTGAAGAAGAAAAAGAGATGTTTACCCAGCAGCTCAATGCTATTTTAGAATATGCTGACCAGTTGAAGCAACTGGATACCAGTGAGATTCCTCCCACTGCCCACGCTATTCCCATGCAAAATGTCTTCCGGGATGATGAGGTCAAGCCCGGTTTAAGCAATGAGGAGGCTGTGGCTGCTGCGCCGGAAGCAGAAGATGGCTTCTTTAAAGTGCCGAAAATAGTCTAAGGAGGGACAGGCATTGAGTTTACATACATTGACGGTGGAACAGGCCAGTCAAATGCTGGCCAGGAAAGAAATCAGCAGTGTGGAGCTGACCCGGGCCATACTGGACAGGATTGAGCAGGTGGACAATCAGGTCCAGGCCTTTGTCACTGTTACCAGAGAACAGGCTCTGGCCCAGGCGGAGGAAATTGACCGCAGACGGCAACAGGGGGAAGAACTGGGACCGCTGGCCGGGATTCCCTTTGCTCTCAAGGACAATATGTGTACCAGAGGGATTCGCACTACCTGCTCGTCTAAAATATTACATAATTTCATTCCCCCCTACAATGCCACAGTCTGGGACAAGCTGCAGGCAGCCGGGGCGGTTCTGGTGGGCAAAACCAACCTGGATGAGTTCGCTATGGGTTCATCCACGGAGAATTCAGGCTTTTTCCCTACCCATAACCCCTATGACCTGGAGCGGGTGCCCGGAGGGTCTTCCGGGGGTTCGGCTGCAGCAGTGGCAGCCGGGGAGGCGCTGTTTTCCCTGGGTTCCGATACCGGGGGCTCTATTCGCCAGCCGGCGGCTTTTTGCGGGCTGGTAGGATTAAAGCCTACTTATGGCCTGGTTTCCCGCTATGGCCTGATCGCTTTTGCTTCCAGTCTGGATCAGATCGGTCCTTTTGCCCGTACGGTACGGGATTGTGCCCTGATTACCCAGACCATTGCCGGCCACGACCCCAAAGACTCCACTTCGGCAGGCTTGCCTGTGCCTGACTATCTGCAGGCTTTAGAAGGCGGGGTCAAAGGGCTGAAAGTAGGGGTACCGAGGGAATATTACCAGGTAGAAGGTATTCAGCCGGAAATTCGGGCCGCAGTGGAGAAGACCATCAAGGCTCTTGAAGATCTGGGGGCAGAGGTAGGGGAATGTTCTTTGCCCCATACCAGGTATGCTCTGGCAACCTATTACCTGATTGCCCCGGCGGAAGCCAGCTCCAACCTGGCCCGTTATGATGGCGTGCAATACGGCCTCAGGGTTGAAGGGGAAGACATCGTGGAGATGTACAAAAAGACCCGCAGTCAGGGATTTGGCCCGGAAGTCAAGCGTCGCATCATGCTGGGGACTTATGCATTGAGTTCCGGCTACTATGATGCCTATTATCTCAAAGCTTTAAAGGTACGGACCTTAATTAAACAGGATTTTGACCAGGCGTTTGCCCGGTTTGATGTATTGCTTTCACCTACCACTCCGACGGTAGCTTTCAAATTCGGGGAAAAGGCTGCCGATCCCATCTCCATGTATCTGTCCGATATCTTTACCATGTCCTCCAACCTGGCAGGGATTCCGGCTATCAGCATCCCGGTAGGGCTGACAGATGGCTTGCCAGTGGGGGTACAATTTATGGGCAAGGCCTTTGACGAAGCCACCCTGTTCCGGGTCAGCTATGCAGTGGAACAGGCCTTGTTGCCGGCCCCATTGTATCCCCAACTGTAATTGCGGAGGTGTGGAAGATGCCATTAAAGGATTACGAGATCGTCATCGGTCTGGAGGTTCACGTTGAACTGAAAACTAAATCCAAGATCTTTTGCAGCTGCCCTACCGAATTCGGCGGGAGCCAGAATACGCATGTCTGCCCTGTTTGCCTGGGTTTGCCAGGGGTTTTGCCTGTCCTGAACCGGCGAGTAGTGGAATATGCCATTAAGGCTGGTTTGGCCTTGAACTGCGAAATCGCTGAATTCAGCAAGTTCGACCGCAAAAACTATTTTTATCCTGACTTGCCCAAGGCCTATCAGATTTCCCAGTACGATTTGCCCATAGCCAAAAACGGCTATCTGGAAATCGAAGTAAATGGTGAAACCAAACGAATCGGTATCACCCGTATCCACATGGAAGAGGATGCCGGCAAGCTGGTGCACCAGGGTGCTGCCAATATCAGCGGGGCTGATTATTCTCTGGTGGATTATAACCGGACGGGAGTGCCGCTGATTGAGATCGTCTCCGAACCGGATTTGCGCTCACCGGAAGAGGCGCGCCTGTATCTGGAAAAACTGAAGGCGATTATCCAGTATACCGAGATTTCCGATTGCAAGATGGAAGAGGGCTCTTTGCGCTGTGATGCCAACGTTTCCTTACGGCCTATTGGCAGCAAGGAATTTGGCACCAAAACGGAGCTGAAGAATATGAACTCCTTTAAGGCCCTGCAACGGGCCCTGGAGTATGAAGTGGAACGCCAGGCTGCCATCCTGGATGAAGGGGGCAGAATCGTTCAGGAAACCCGGACCTGGGATGAAAACCGGGGGGTAACCCTGAGCATGCGCTCCAAGGAAGAAGCCCATGATTACCGCTACTTCCCGGAGCCGGACCTGGTTCCGCTTGTAATCGACCGGGCCTGGGTGGAGGAAATACGCCGTTCCTTGCCGGAACTGCCGGACGCCCGGCAGCAGCGTTATATTCAGGAACTGGGCCTGCCCGCTTATGATGCCGGCGTGATCACCGCTTCCAAAGCGATGGCCGACTATTTTGAGGCCTGTCTGCAGTACCATCACGATGCCAAGGCCATCAGCAACTGGCTGATGGGGGAATTCTCCCGCCTGCTCAATGCGGAGGGGATGGAAATCCAGCAGTCCAGGATTAAGCCACAGCAGCTGGCCCAGCTTTTGAAGCTGCAGGAGAACGGTACTATCAGTGTCAAGATTGCCAAGACGGTGTTTGAAGAAATGTTTGCTACTGGCCGGGAACCGGAGGAAATCATCAAGGAGAAAGGGCTGGTGCAAATCAGTGACGAGGGGGCCCTGGCGGCCATTGTGGCTAAAGTAGTTGAGGCCAATCCCCAGTCGGTAGCGGACTACAAGGCCGGGAAAGAAAGAGCTATCGGCTTCCTGGTCGGTCAGGTGATGAAGGAAACCAGAGGCAAGGCCAATCCCCAGCTGGTGAACAAATTGCTGGTGGAGTATTTGAATAAGTAAGAGAGAAGCCCTTTGTTTACTGAGAAGTAAACAAGGGGCTTTAAATCATAATATATTATTGTGATTATCTTGTGATAATGTCAACTTGTAGAATATTTTGATAAATGTCACTATGAAAAACGAGGTGCGTTATCTAATGACACAAGAACAATTAAATAGGTACAAGGTAATTTCTTCCTTAATTGATGGGAAACTATCAATCAGTGAAGCAGCTATGAGCTTAGGTCTAAGTGAACGCCAGATTAAGCGCCTTAAAAAAGGAGTGATGGAACGAGGGCCGGCGTTCCTTATCCATAAAAATACAGGTCGTAAGCCGCAGCATGCACTCACTGACGAGCTTAAAAGCAAGATTATCTCATTGAAACAATCCGATAAGTACAAGAACGCCAATTTCAAGCACTTTATGGAGCTTCTGGAGG
>NZ_FUXM01000025.1 GCF_900167165.1 Carboxydocella sporoproducens DSM 16521
TATGTAGCCCCTTTTGATGTCAGGCTGCCGGAGGAAGGAGAAACCGAGGAAAACTGCCGCAATGTAGTACAGCCGGACATCAGCGTCATCTGTGACCGTACCAAACTGGATGATAAAGGCTGTCTGGGGGCTCCGGACTGGATTATTGAGGTGGTTTCCCCCTCCCATACCTCCCATGATTATGTGCGCAAGTTGAATCTTTATGAACGATTCGGAGTTCGTGAGTACTGGATCGTCAACCCTGATTCCCGCCATATCCTGGTGTATCGCCTGGGAGAGCAAGGAGGTTATGGGGCCCCAATCGTGATCCGGGAAGGGGAAATCGCCCAACCTGGCTTGTTCCCGGAATTGAGCATTGATACCCGGGAACTGTTTGCGGATTAATTCAGAAAAAACAATTGCTAAGAAGGAAATACCACGGGGAGCGAAAAGGTTTAAGGCAGTTGCCTCCTTTCGCTTTTTTTTATATTATACCAGATATAAGGAATAAATAAGGAGCAGTAAGATGAAACTGGATGAGCTATTTATCGAAAAGGTTATGAAGAAAGTAAATAATTATTTATTACGGTATGAACCGGAAAAAGCCTTGCGTTTACTGGACCGTGAGCTAAAAAAACATCCTCAGGCCTGGCCGCTGGCAATGAAGAAGGCAATTATTCTTTTCGAGGAGGGGGAAATGGCAGAGGCTGAACAGCTGTTGCTTACAACCAGGGAGCAGTATCCCGAATTGCCGGTGGTCTATTTCTGGCTGGCGCGCCTGGCGCTGGAACAGATGCAACTGGAAAAGGCTCTGCAGTACTGTCAGACCTTGCTGGAGCTGGAACCTTTTGATGCGGTCAACTATGTACTGCGGGCAGAGGTTTACGAACTGCTAGAGCGAAACCAGGAGGCGGAAGGGGATTATACTAAGGCGTTGGAGCTAGAGGAAAAGACTGACCTCTACTACCGACGCAGTTATGTCCGTTTCTTGCAAAAAGATTTTGAGGGAGCTCTGGCTGACCTGGAAGAGGCCCGGCAGGCAGCCCTGACTGATGAAGAAAAAAGCCGGGTGGAATTTGGTACGGGTGTGGTTCTGGCGGGAATGGGCCACTATGATGCGGCAGAACGGGCCTTCAACCTGGCCCTGGAGCTTTACCCCGATTATTTTGCCGCCCATGAGCAACGGGCTTTTTGCCGGCTGGAACTGGAAGACTGGGAGGGGGCACTGGAGGATAGTGAATGGCTGCTGGCAAGAAGGCCGGATGAGGACCGTTTCTGGTGGTTGAAAGGCCTGGCGTTATACCGGCTGGGACGAGTGGAGGATGCTTTGCTGGCTGCGGAAAATTATCTGCAGCAACATCCGGAGGATCCGGCGGCCTATTTCAACTTGGGCCTGATGTACGAAGAGCTGGGAGAACTGAAACAGGCAACAGAATTTTACTCCCTGGCCCTTGAGCTGGACCCTGGCTATGCTGAGGCCTATTTGCGCCGGGCCTGGAGTAATTATCAGCAGCTGGAACTGGAGAAAGCCCGAACAGATTTGCTCTGGTGGGTTTATACTGCTTTTTCCGATAGTGACCTTACCACCATGCGGGCGAGGCTGGCAGAGGCCCCTGGTTTTGATGAAGAGTTTCTGAACTCAGTGAGTGAACAGCTGGAAATGGGGCCGCCACAGGATAAAAGCTTTTTATGCTGATGGCGAAATTTGCTGCAATTTTTGGCAAGGATATCCTGCAACGGTGTCGAATACCCCTGGTGTACAGAGTTAAAACTTTGGAGGCCGATTTGGCCCTGGCAGCGGCAGGAGGTCTCAACAATCCGTTGCTGGCGCGCTATCGACGCTATATAGTCGAACATGCCTTATTTTCCGGGCGGCCAGTACTGGGGCTGATCACCCTGGGTACTCCGCCCTCGCCCCCCTTGCTACTCCAACTCAATGTTTTCTTCTCTGCTGGCAATAAATTGGCCAGTTGGTAATGTGAACAAAATCTGATATAATGTCCATAAAGGCCGCCCATGTAATACTGAGGGGGGAAGGACTATGCCAACCAGAATGAGGTTAACAGATATTAACTTGTTGGAAGTCCTGAGTTCGCCGGAGTATGCCCGGTACTTGAAAGAGTTTCGGGAACAACGGTTTTCTAAAAAGGCAATACTTTTTTCGCCGAACGACGAGAAAAATCTGGTGTTTTTGGTGAAATCGGGAAAAATCAGGGTTTACCTGGCTTATGAGGATAAAGAATTTACCCTGTCCATTTTGGAGGCGGGTGATATATACAGTACACATACCCGGGCTTTTACCCAGGCAATGGAAGACACAACTATACTGGTTACTGATGTCCGTAATTTTAAAAAGATTATTGCCGAGTTTCCTGCTTTTGGTTTAAATATGGTTAATGTGCTGGGGGATTTGCTGAAAAACTCAATTACGATAATTAATGGTTTGGTTTTTAAAGACACCCATCTAAGATTGGCGGAATTTTTGGTTCAAGCTGCGAAGGACAGAGGCGTGACGGTAGAACAAGGAATCAAGTTAGAGCTGGGCTTAACTACTGAAGAAATTGCTCTGGTTCTGGGGGCTACCCGTCAAACGGTTTCAGTTCTTTTAAATGACCTGAGAAAATCGGGTATTTTAGAAAAATTGAGTCGGCGAACTATTTTGATTAAAGACTTGAAAAGATTACAGGAAATATCTTCAGGTTTCTAATGAGGGAGCGAAAATGCTATTTCGCTCTTTTTTTTATGCAATGTGTTGCGATACCGCAAAAAAGCATGGCTGAATTTTTTTGAAAACTGTCGGCTACCCGACAGATTTTTTTTAATTCTTCGCTAAAGTAAAAATAGCATAAATTTTTTGAAAGTTCATTGAAAGGAGGCTAAAAATATGAGCAAAACTGTTCACAACGTAGAAGAGTTAAGTCTGGACACCGGGGTTCAGGAAATGTTGCTTAAAGCCCGGGAAGATGGTGTGGAGACTGCTTTTGACCGAAGTGAGGCGATGGGTGCTCGTTGTAAATTTGGGCTATTAGGGGTTTGTTGTAAACGCTGTCTGGAGGGACCCTGCCGAATTGTTCCCGGAGGCAAGGGACCTCAGGCGGGAGTTTGTGGGGCAACGGCTGATGCTATAGTTGCACGGAATTTCTTGACCCTGGTTACTGAGGGAGCGGCTCCCCATATAGAGCATGCCAGAGAGGTAGCATTAACCCTGCTGGAAACTGCTGAAGGAAAGGCGCCCTATAGTATCAGCAACCCTGATAAACTGCTGGATATTGCCGCCAGGTTAGGTCTGACAGTTGATGGCAGGGAAATTAAGGAGGTAGCCAGGGAGGTGGCTCTTAAGGCCCTGGAAAACTTCCAGCAGCAATTTGGCGTACTCCCCTGGTTAAAAATCAAGGCTCAACCAAAGACTGTAGAAAGATGGCAGAGTTTAAATGTTTTGCCTGTTAATGCCCATCTGGAGGTAACTAATGCCGTCAACCGGCAGGCCATGGGATGTGATGCCGATCCGGTTAACCTCCTGTTAGGTGCAATACGGGTAGCCTTGACTGATGGGTATGCAGGGCTGCACCTGTCTACTGACTTGCAGGACGTCCTGTTTGGTGTCCCGGCTGTGGTCAAGTCTGAATACCGGCTAGGGGTAATTAAAGAAGATATGGTTAATATTTCCGTGCATGGCCATATACCCATGCTTTCTGAAAAAATAGTGGAATGGGCGGAAAAACTGGAAAATGAGGCCAGGGCGGTTGGAGCAAAAGGGATTAATATTTTCGGGGTCTGCTGTACAGGAAATGAAATATTGATGCGCCGGGGTGTGCCTGTGGCAACCAACTTCTCCAGTCAAGAAATGCCGATTGTTACAGGTGCGGTAGAAGCCATGGTGGTAGATATTCAGTGTATTATGCCCAGCTTACCCAGGGTGGCAAAATGTTATCATACAGAAATTATTACTACTTTACCCAGTGTTAAAATCCCGGGGGCTACTCATGTAGAATTTACCCCGGAAAATGCTGATGAGGCAGCACAAACGATTATTCGCAAAGCCATAGCTAACTTCACCAAACGGGACCCCGCGAAAATAAAAATACCTCAGGATAAAGTAGAGGCTTATGCCGGATTTTCGACGGAGCAGATTTTAGAGGCGCTGAAAAAGGTGAACCAGGAAGACCCTCTGCAACCTCTGGTGGAAAACATCAAATCTGGAAACATTCTGGGCGTAGTGGCCCTGGTAGGTTGTACCAATCCTCGAATCAAGCAGGACTGGGCCAATGTCGAAGTAGCCAAAGAGCTGTTGAAACATAATGTGCTGATTGTAGCAACAGGTTGTTCGGCCCACTCCCTGGCCAAATTTTCCTTGATGTCACCCCGGGGGCTGGAGTATTGCGGTGAAGGATTACAGCAGGTGTTAAAGGTTATTGGAAAGGCCAACGGCCTGGAAACTCTGCCGCCCGTTCTGCATATGGGTAGTTGTGTTGATAATTCCCGGGTAGATGACCTGGTAATGACGCTGGCCAACTATCTTGGAGTTGAAGCAAGGGATCTGCCTGTTGCCGGATCAAGCCCGGAAGTGCAAAGCCCCAAAGCTTTAGCCATTGGCTCCTATTTCCTGGCCCAGGGAATTGATGTGCATGTAGGGATTCAGCCTCCCATTGCCGGATCAGAGCTGGTCAGCAATATTTTGATGGGAGACAAAGACCGGCATGCTCTGACTATGGATGGTCTCTTCGGGGGAAAACTAATCTATGAAGAGGATCCGATCAAGGCCGCACACCTAATTTTAGAGAGAATCATACAAAAACGCAAAGCCTTAGGGTTACCCTGCCCGGATATAACTTAAATGTCAGGAGTTGATACCGGTGTCTGAAAAAGGGCTTAAAATTGCTATTTCCGGTAAGGGCGGGGTGGGGAAAACCACCCTGTCCGCCCTCCTCTGTCATATTTTTGCCCGCGAGGAGAAGCGGGTACTGGCTGTGGATGCGGACCCTGATGCTAATTTAGGCACAGCTTTAGGATTTCCGCCAGAGATTTTAAAAAATTTGACTGCAATCTCTGAGGATAAAGAGCTAATCAAGGAGCGTACCGGAGCCGAACCGGGCACATCGGGTCAGTTTTTTACCCTTAATCCCCGGGTTGAGGATATTCCTGAAAAATATATAGTAGAGTATGACGGCATACGGTTAATGCAAATGGGTAAAGTAGCTAAAGGGGGTTCAGGGTGTGCCTGTCCGGAGAGTGTTTTGCTTAAACATCTTCTACGTCATTTGGTATTAAAGGCTGAGGATACTGTAGTAGTTGATATGGAAGCCGGTTTGGAGCATTTAGGACGTGGTACGGCTGCGGGGGTAGATGCTTTTATTGTTGTAGTTGAACCTGGTAAACGAAGTTTCCAGACAGCACAAGCAATAGTAGCTCTGGCTCGGGACCTGGGAGTCACCAGGGTTTTTGCAGTGGCCAACAAGGTACGTCCGGAAGATGAGGCAATAATTCGGCGAGATTTGGATTTTATGCCGATTTTAGGATTTATACCTTATGACCAGGCAGTAATTGCTGCTGATTTGTCTGGTTTAAGTGTAGTGAAGCAAGCTCCCGAAATCGTAGCAAAAGCATATGAAATTAAAAATCGCTTGTTGGAAGAGCTGGGAAGAGTGTAACTTTACGCGGCCCTAAAGTGCTGATGTAATGGTCGTTAAGAGCCGACCATTCAGACGCCTTTAGAGCCTTTTTTTCTTTGTGTCATCTTAGCGACAGAAATAATGGGGTGACATTGATATACTGAAAGTGAAAAACCACACGATTTTAAGTAAAGGCTTTGGGAAGGAGGCAGAAGATGTGAATTTTGGTTCTCTATTCAGTGAGTCATCTGTGCTAGCTTTGTTTGGTGCAATCGTTATTCTGGCTGGCGAACTGATTGCGCTGAAGCAGATGAAAAACTTAATCCGATTACTGACTATCTCCAGTATTGCAGAAATCGGATATGTTCTGCTGGGACTTGGTCTTGGTACTTATGAAGGTACATCGGGAGCTCTGTTGCATCTGGAATATCAAATAGTAATGCGGGCATTGGTCTTTGTTGCTGCGGCAGCGCTAATTGCACGAGAACGATCTGACAGTATTGAAAAGCTCAAGGGTATAGGTAAGGCCATGCCGGTTACAGCAACCTTGTTCGGTTTTGGCCTGTTCTCGGTCATGGGCTTATCACCCTTTAAAGGTTCTATTAGTAAATTTTTAATAATTTATGCGGCCATTGCAAGCGGTCACTGGTTTTATGCCGCTATCGCCACATTAGGAAGTATCCTTGAGGCAATCTACTTCCTTCTCATCTTTCAGAAACTGTGTTTCGAGCAACCTGCACAGTCAGGGGCCAGTACAGAAAAAGTTAGAGAAGCTTCCCCGGTTTTGCTGGCAGCTATGCTGGTCCTGAGTGGGCTCACCGCTTTAATGGGCTTGTTACCGGAGCCTTTCATTCATAGTGTTGAGTATATGACTGCTGTATTATTAGGGAAATCAGCGCAACTACCTGCCTTTGAATCACCCTGGTCCATTTTGGTGCTCGTTCCCTATGTGGGCGGATTTATTGTTTATCTGGTCGGGCGTTTTTCAGCGGTTTTGCGCAATATCCTGGCGGTCGCCCTTACCGGTACAACGGTATACTTGACCTGGCAGGGTGGCGATTTTGACAGTCTATCCAGATTTTTCGCCCTGATTATGGCTTTTATTGGCTTCTTAGTTACGCTTTACTCTATCGGTTATTTTAAGGATAAGCCGCACACAAATCGCTACTTTTTCTTCTTATTTTTAATGATCGGCACTTTGCTTGGTTTGACAACCAGCAAGCACCTGGGGAATTTTTACGTCTACTGGGAATTAATGACCTGGACTTCTTACTTTTTGGTTATTCAGGAACAAACTGAAAAGGCGCTGCGGGCCGGTTTCAAATATTTTATCATGTGTACTTCCGGTGCTTATATTATGCATTTTGCAATTTTAACTTTGCATGTAAAGCTTGGAACCTTCGATATGGCGGCGATTTCCGCAAACTTACCTGAGTTAACTCCAAGCCTTATGCTTGCAGTTTTGGGAATGTTTATAATCGGTTTTGGTGTCAAAACAGGCCTGGTACCGCTGCATAGCTGGTTGCCTGATGCTCACCCTGTAGCACCTTCGTCTATTTCAGCACCGATGTCAGGGATTTTGACCAAAACCGGTATTTACGGACTGGTACGTATTCTCTTTGTTGTTTTTGGGGCAGGTTTGCTGACTGAGCTGGGCACTACCGGTCAATTTTCTACCATTGGATTTATAATCTCCATGCTTGGGGCCCTGACCCTTTTGTACGGTGAAATTATGGCCCTCCGGCAGACCGACATTAAAAAAATGCTGGCTTATTCCACTATGGCCCAGGTGGGCGAGATAGCAGTCACGCTGGGAATAGGCACTTATTTGAGCCTGGTTGGTGCTCTTTATCACGTTTTGAATCATGCTATTATGAAAAACCTCCTGTTCCTGGCGGTGGGTGCTTTAATTTATCGCTTGAAGAGTCAGGAAATCTCTAAGTTCAAGGGTATCGGCCGGGTAATGCCGGTAACGTCTTTGTGTTTTAGTATTGGCATTTTAGCTATCATGGGCTTGCCACCTTTCAACGGCTTTATCAGTAAATTTTTAATGCTTTACGCCAGTGTACAATCCGGCCATCTGGCAGTGGCGGGTTTAATCCTTCTGGGCAGTATTATTGGCGCTTTTTATTACCTGAAACTGGTTAGGGTTATTTTCTTTGAAAAGTACGAGGGTCCTGCTGTTAAGGAAGCTCCTATTACCATGTTGATTCCAGTTGGGATCCTAACGGGTTTGACTGTGTTTAATGGCTTGTATCCGCAAGCGGG
The DNA here is from genome assembly GCF_900167165.1 of Carboxydocella sporoproducens DSM 16521. Classification (NCBI taxonomy): domain Bacteria; kingdom Bacillati; phylum Bacillota; class Clostridia; order Eubacteriales; family Clostridiales Family XVI. Incertae Sedis; genus Carboxydocella; species Carboxydocella thermautotrophica. The sequence goes on from NZ_FUXM01000025.1 coordinate 7,857, forward strand.
CCTGGCTTTAGTTAAGCCGGTGGTCGATATGATTGCAGCCAAAGGACATATGGCTACAACTGCTATACCTGATGTTACCATCGCCTGGCCCCTGATGGCAGTAATTCCGATGGTAGGCGCTCTGGTTACTTACCTTTTAGGCAGACGTTCGGCCAGGGTCAGCGGCTGGTTAGCAGTTGCGACAATGGTGGCAACATTGATAACAGTTTTAACTGTCTCTTCTGGTCATGACATTTTTTCCCGGAGTTTTGCTTTACTTATCGCTTTTATTGGGGTTGTAAATTTATTCTACTCACTGGGTTATATGGTTCACGGACACGCCCAGAATCGCTTTTATGCGTTCTTCCTTTTAATGATTGGCGGCCTTCTGGGTGTGGCGGTGAGCAAAGACCTCTTCAGTTTCTTTGCTTTCTGGGAAATCATGAGCAGCTGGACTCTGTACTTTGTGATTATTCATGAGGAAACCAGGGAGGCATTACAAGAAGGATTCAAATACTTTATTTTTAATTATGCTGGAGCCAGTTTGATGTTTTTGGGACTATTAGTATTAACAGCTAGCACAGGCACCTTTGAGATGAGTGAGCTGGCCGGGCGGTTAAGTGCCTTGCCGACAGGTCTGGTGGCTTTTGGTTTAATCTTGATGTTGATCGGCTTCGCCATGAAAGCTGCTATGTTACCTTTCCGCATCGATTATCAAATGCATCCACCAACAGCACCAACACCGGTCAGTGGCTATATTTCTTCTGTGCTGTTAAAAAGTGCGCCTTTTGGGATGGTTAAATTATTTTATGTATTTGGAGGCATTTCTCTTATAAGCAAGTTAGGCCTGGCAGGCGGGATGCCGAGCCTGATGTATATAGTTGCCTGGGTAAGCGGCTTAACAATCTTAATGGCTGCGGCACTGGCTCTGCTGCAAAGTGGTATGAAACGCCTGCTTATTTATCATACGGTAAGCCAAATGGGTTATATCATCTTAGGAGTCAGCCTGGGCTCTTCTTTAGGTATGGCTGGAGGATTATTGCATTTAGTTAACCATATGCTGTTTAAGAACCTGCTGTTCTTAGTTGCCGGTGCCATTATGGTGAAAACCGGTATTGAAAACCTGGACAAGTTAGGAGGAATTGGAAGGAAAATGCCGGTAACTCTGGGGGCCTTTGCGATTGGGGCATTTTCTATTGCTGGCATTCCGCCTTTTAATGGTTTTACCTCTAAATGGATAATCTATGAAGCTGCCATGGAGAAAGGATATGTGTTTTTAGCGATATTCTCCTTGTTAGCAAGTGTTTTAACCTTAGCTTCTTTTCTTAAATTTTTACATTCTGCCTTTTTCGGACAATTACCGAAGGAGTTAGAGAATGTAACTGAAGCACCGTGGACAATGCAAATTCCTATGGTAATTCTGGCTGTTTTGTGTGTAGTTTTTGGGGTTTTCCCTGGTATACCACTTACTACCATTGCGGCCATCGAAAGCTGGTTGGGTCTAACCCCGGTTTCAGCTTCGCTCTTTGGGATTGATTCCGGGCTGGGGGCGTGGAACGCCGGAGTTATCGCTGCAGTATTGGCAATAGCCTTCATTGCAGGTGTAAGTGTCTACTTTATTGGCAACGGGAAAATCAGATATACAAAAATCTATACTTGTGGAGTAACTGATTTAACAGCCGAAGAAGTGCATGTTAATTCCCATAATCTTTATGAATCGCCCAAAGGCCTGGTTAAACAGTGCATTAAAGTTTTATACCGGATTACCGGTCTGGGTAAGGGGGTGGAATTGTGACGGATGTTGTACAACTAATCTTTAATTTGTTGCTCTTTCCCGGGGGTTTGTTTGCTATAGTCGTTGGCTTGTTCCTTATGGGAATTGACCGTAAGATTGTTGCCCGAATACAGAGGCGGGTTGGCCCCCCTATTTTCCAGCCCTTTATTGACCTGGTCAAACTAGCCAGGAAGGAGGTAGTTGTGCCGGAGACTGCGCATCTGCAGGCATTCAGGTTAGCGCCATTGCTGGGGTTTGCCGGGATGATGGTGGCCGTTACCTTGATACCTATTGCTGGCGTATATAAGGGTCTTGAGTTTTCGGGAGATTTGCTGGTTGTGCTTTATTTGCTGGCATTACCTGCCATTGCTTTGATGGTCGGTGGCTCTGCTTCCAGCTCACCCTTTGGAGCTGTAGGTTTTTCCAGGGAAATGGTCATGATGATGTCCTATGAACTGCCGTTACTGGTAGTACTGGTAACCGTTGCTTTGAAAGTTGGATTGGCAACGGGTGGAATTGCTACTTTCTCTTTAAGTGAAATTGTGAGGTACCAGCTGGAAAACGGGGCATTACTTTTTGATTACACCATGTTACCGGCTTTACTGGCTTTTCTGGTTTTCATTCCAGGTAACATGGGGGTAGTTCCCTTTGATATCCCCGAAGCAGAAACTGAAATTGTCGAAGGTCCGCTTCTGGAATATTCCGGCACTTCTTTGGCTTTATTTAAACTAACAAGTTCCTTAAAAATGGTTGTGGTACTGGGTTTAGCCATAGCCCTCTTTTTTCCGACACCTCTGGGTGAAAACATGTTGCTTAACCTGTTGTGGTATATCTTAAAATGTTTAATTTTAATGGTAATATCCATTACCGTTGTGCGTGCCAGTACAGGAAGGGTTCGAATCGACCAGGCCTTTAAATTTTATCTGAAGTATCCTACCGCACTGGCATTAATCAGCCTGGTATTAACGTTGTTACAAAGATGACAGGGAGGTGGCAGGATGAAAGAACTAATGCGAAAAGTTGCCAGAAAATCACCGTGGTTGTACCGCATAAATGCAGGATCCTGTAATGGCTGTGATGTGGAACTGGCAACCACGGCATGCATTCCCCGTTATGATGTTGAGCGCCTGGGCTGTAAGTATTGTGGGAGCCCAAAGCATGCTGACATCGTGTTGATTACCGGACCTCTTACTGCCCGGGTTAAGGAAAAGGTTTTGCGTCTTTACGATGAAATTCCTGACCCTAAAGTGACGGTAGCTATCGGTGTGTGTCCGATATCTGGAGGAGTGTTTAGAGACAGTTATGCTATTGCCGGGCCGATTGACAACTTTATTCCGGTAGATGTAAATGTGCCTGGCTGTCCTCCCAGACCCCAGGCGATTATTGATGGGATAGTTGAAGCCATCAAAATTTGGGAAACCAGGCTGTAAAGGAGAGTCACCCATGGCTTCTTTTTTAAAAATAGCTATTCGCAATTTGTTCAAGAAACCGTCTACTGACCCTTATCCCTTTGGTGAAACTTTTGTTCCCAAGGGACTGAGAGGTAAAGCCCAGTATAATGCCAGGGCCTGTGTGGCCTGTAGAATGTGTGAGTACGTTTGCGCAGGGGGAGCAATCCAAATCAGGGAAGTGGCCGATAAAAGCGGCCTGGAGTTCATACTCTGGCATAATACATGTACCTTTTGCGGCCTTTGCGAACATTACTGCCCTACTAAAGCAATTCGCTTAACTGAAGATTATCATACAACTCACAGGCAAGAGGACAAATACAGATATGTGGAAAAAGGCTTCATTAAATATGTAAATTGTGCCCGGTGTGATACACCGATGGTGCCGATAGCCCCTGAGCTATTTAATGTAGCTTTTGAACAAGTTAACACGGATATTGAAAAATTAAGGCATTTATGCCCCAAATGCCGCCAGGAACGGGCCCTTCGCTGAGAAGAGGAGGAAACAGGATGAAGCGGGATATTCAGGAGGAATTTGCAGAAAAATTAGCCCGGGTAGTGGGTGATGGATTCTCCTTGCGCTGGGAAACAGATTCTAAGGGAGTGGTTACTGGTTGGTGCAGGCTCCGTGACCACCGCCATATTACAAACGTGGCTTTGATAGTGGCAAGCCTGGGCGGCCGGGTAATTACTATTACAGCTTATAAAACTAAAGATGCTCAACAGAGAGATGGGCATGAAATCGCCTACCATTTTGATCTGGATGGTTGTACTTGTACAGTTACGATTGAAATACCCCGTGATAGTGGTAAAGTCAATTCCATTACTCCGATATTAAAAAGTGCTGATTGGACGGAACGCGAATTGCAAGAATTATATGGTATTGAAGTGGTCGGTCATCCCAATCCCAGGAGATTGTTCCTCGATGAAACTATTGATGAAGGAATAATGGATAAATTGATTCCTTTATCAGTTGCTATGAATGGAGCAACCAGTAAAACTTTGTGGGAAAAGGTCCTTGCAGCTATTTCCCAGGAGGGGGATATTAAATGAGCACTTATACAATCCCCGTAGGCCCGCTGCATGTGGCGCTGGAAGAACCGATGTATTTCCGGGTACAGGTTGAAGGAGAGACTATCGTGGGCCTGGATATAACGGCAGGGCATGTGCATCGCGGTATGGAATATTTGGTAATGAAGCGAAATATTTACCAAAATCTAACTTTAATTGAACGTGTTTGTTCCCTCTGTTCCAACAACCATCCCTTTACCTACTGTATGGCCCTTGAAAAAATTGCCGGTATCAAAATTCCGGAAAGAGCTGAATATCTAAGGGTTATTGCTGATGAAATAAAGAGAATAGCTTCTAACTTGTTTAATGCTGCTATGCTGGCTCATATCATAGGCTTTGATTCATTATTTATGCATGTCATGGAGTTACGGGAGATAGTCCAGGATGCTAAAGAGACTGTTTATGGCAATCGGATGGATTTGGCCGCAAATTGCATTGGCGGCGTAAAATATGACCTCTCCGATGAAAAGATTAAATATCTGAAGCAGCAATTAGATAAGTTGAAAAAGCCACTGGAAGAAATTATTGACATCTATATGAACAATAAGTTTGTGCGCGCTCGGACTGAAGGAGTAGGGATTTTACCTAAAGAGGAAGCCATTCGCTATGGCGTGGTTGGTCCTGTAGCCAGAGGGTCCGGGATAGATTATGATGTGCGGGTCAAGAGTCCTTATGCTGCTTATGACAAGATTAAATTTAATGTTGCTGTCGAGAATGGTTGTGATGTTAGAGCAAGAGCCATAGTCAGGTTGAGGGAAATTCAGGAAGCTATCAATATCATGGAACAATGTCTAAAAGAATTGCCTGACGGTCCAACTTGTATAGATTATTTGCCGGAGATACCTGCCGGGGAAGCTGTAGCCAAGTCAGAAGCGCCGCGGGGAGAATTGATTTATTATCTCCGCACAAACGGCTCTGATATGCCGGAACGGATTAAATGGCGGGTGCCTACTTATATGAACTGGGAAGCGCTCAATGTGATGATGCCAGGAAATAAGGTCTCTGACATATCGCTTATTATTTGCAGTATTGATCCCTGTATCTCCTGTACCGAAAGATAATGAAAGGATGCGGCGCCATGCATGAGATGGCGATAGTGGATAGTCTTTTCCAGATTATCAATGTCAAGGTAAAAGAGCATCAAATTAGAAAAGTCTTAAAAGTGAAACTTAAGGTTGGCGAGATGACAGCGGTGGAAGATCTGACTTTAACTGCCTGTTTTGAGGCTTATGCTCAAAACACCGTTGTCGAGGGCGCGGAGCTGGTTATTGAGCGGGTGCCCCTGCAGGGAAAATGTCGGCAGTGTACCAGTGTGTTCCGGGTTTCCAATTACAATTTCCAGTGCCCGCAATGTGAGAGCAGATTTGTAGAGATCGTTGCCGGAAGGGAGTTGTACATTGAGGACCTGGAAGTAGAAAAATAGCTCAAACGGAAAGGAGGTGAACCTCGATGGCGAGAGCTAAAGAGAATTTCTTTATTTACGCCGATCCCCAAAAGTGTCTGGGTTGCAAGAATTGTGAGATTGCCTGTGCTGTGGCTCATGCAGGTTGTGATCTACAAACTGCCGTAACCCAGGGCTTGCAATTACAGCCAAGAAACTCGGTGGTTCAAGTTGAGGACATGGTTATGCCCATTCAATGCAGACAATGTGAAGACGCGCCTTGTGCCCACGCCTGCCCTACCGGAGCAATCTACGAAGAGGATAGGTTTGTTAAAATTAATGAAAGTAATTGTATTGGCTGTAAAGTGTGCACTATGGTTTGCCCCTTTGGAGCTATTATTGTAGCTAAAGACATAACAGATGAAGGTACTCACAGAACCCAAAAAGGTAAAGCCAGGAAATGTGATCTTTGTTTTAGCAGGACGCAGGATAGCGATGAATTTGCCTGCGCCTGTGTAGAGGCCTGTCCTACCAAAGCAATCATGCTGGTAGATTACGAAAGTTATCGTAAGAAACTTATTGAAGACAGAGGAAAGGAACTGGTAAGGGCTCATGCTCATTCAAAGAACCATGGCCTAATGCGGAAATAAGCAGGGGGAGAGATTATGAGTAAGATGAAAAATACCATAGATCCTGCTGTCAACTATTTGCTACCTTTAGCAAAAAAGGCGGGAGTTGAAACTGTTTGGGATCGTTTTGCAGTTATGAAGCCCCAATGTGGTTTCGGAGAGCTGGGCGTCTGCTGCCGCATTTGCTGGAAGGGACCGTGTCGTATCGATCCTTTTGGCAATGGTCCCCAGAGAGGTGTTTGTGGGGCTGATGCCCACACCATAGTGGCACGCAACCTGGCTAGAATGATGGCTGCAGGTGCTGCTTCCCATTCCGATCACGGTCGCCACATCGCCTTAACTTTATTAGAAGTTGGCGAAGGACATGCACCTGCGTACCGGATTAAAGACGAGCAAAAGTTAAGAAATATAGCGGAAAAATTAAACCTGGCACCGGCAGGCAAAGATATACGGCAAATAGCAAAAGAAGTGGCTCAGGCTTCCCTGGATGATTATTCGCGGCAAAAGCGCAGCATACCCTGTAACTGGGCCAAAGTGACCATGACAGCTGAACGGGTGGAAAAACTGGTAGATCTGGAGGTTATGCCCCATAACATTGATGCTGTTATCGCTGAGATTATGGCCCGAACTCATGTGGGTTGTGATGCCGATGCAGCCAACATTTTGCTCGGCGGATTAAAGGGAGCACTGGCTGATTATACCGGTATGTGTTTGTCAACTGAGCTGTCTGATGTCCTATTTGGTACCCCTGAACCGGTAGTTACTCAGGCCAACCTTGGCGTGCTGAAGGAAGATGCTGTTAACATTGCGGTTCACGGTCATAACCCGTTACTTAGTGAAATTATTTGTGATGTCGCGTTGAAAATGAATGAAGAAGCTAAGAAAGCCGGGGCCAAAGACGGTATTAACATAGTGGGTATTTGTTGTACGGGTAATGAGGTGATGATGCGACGGGGGATTCCGCTGGCTACTAACTATCTATCCCAGGAAATGGCCATAGTTACAGGCGCTGTAGATGCGATGGTCGTAGATGTGCAGTGCATTATGCCTGCTCTTACCAGTGTAGCGGAGTGTTTCCATACTGAAGTAATCACCACTATGCCTGTAAATAAAATCACTGGCGCCACTCACATAGAGTTTCGGGAAGAATCGGCTGTGGAAAGCGCCAGGAAAATCGTAGAAGTGGCAATTGAGGCCTTTAAAAGACGGGATAAGCGCAAGGTCAACATTCCTGACTACAAGCAAACAGCCATTGCCGGTTTCAGTGCCGAGGCAATTCTAGCGGCCTTAAGCAAGCTAGATGCCAAAGACCCGTTAAAGCCATTGATAGATAATATCGTTAACGGTAATATTCAAGGAATTGCGTTGTTTGCAGGATGTAACAATCCTAAGGCGATCCAGGACAATAACTTTATCACCATTGCGAAAGAGCTGGCGAAAAATAACGTCCTGATGCTGGCTACTGGTTGTGGAGCCGGTACCTTTGCTAAAACCGGTTTAATGACTCAGGAGGCAACCGAGGCTTATGCCGGTGAATCCTTGAAAGCTGTACTCACTGCTATTGGCAAGGCAGCCGGATTAAACGGACCTTTGCCTTTAGTACTGCATATGGGATCTTGTGTAGATAATTCCAGGGCCGTTAATGTAGCCGTAGCTATAGCTAACAAGCTGGGAGTGGATTTAGATAAACTGCCTCTTGTCGCCTCTGCTCCTGAGTTTATGTCGGAGAAGGCAGTAGCTATTGGGACCTGGGCAGTTACTCTGGGAATACCAACCCATATTGGAATAGTACCCCAGATTATGGGTTCCCCGGTAGTGGCTGAATTTTTAACTGAAAAAGCAAAAGAGTTGCTGGGTGGCTACTTTATAGTAGAAACCGATCCAGAACAAGCCGCTGCTAAACTGGTTGCCGCTATTAAGGAAAGACGTAAGGGTTTAGGGATTTAAATTTTGGTTAATGGGACAGGATTAGGGCTCTTTGGAGCTCTAATCCTGTTCTGATAGAGAGGAAGGTTAACTATGAAAATAGCAGTTACAGGTAAAGGCGGAGTAGGAAAAACTACAATTTCCGGGGTTTTAGCCAGGCTTTTTGCCGATGAAGGTTATCGGGTTTTAGCTGTAGATGCTGACCCGGACGCAAACCTTGCTTCAGCTCTGGGTATACCTGAGTCGCTTTACAAAACAATAACCCCCTTTTCTAAAATGAAAAAGTTAGCGGAAGAACGTACCGGAGCCAATGGGGGCTATGGTTCCTTTTTCATTTTAAACCCCAAAGTGGATGATTTGCCTGAGAAATATTGTCTGGAACATCAGGGTGTTAAATTACTGGTTATGGGCACTGTTGAACAGGGTGGCAGCGGTTGTGTTTGTCCGGAGCATACTTTACTTAAGCGATTAATGAAACATCTCCTGATTGAAAGAGACGAAGTGGTAATTATGGATATGGAAGCCGGAATTGAGCATCTTGGTCGGGGTACGGCTGAGTCGGTAGATGCTTTGTTAGTTGTAGTAGAACCAGGTCGGAGAAGTATTCAGACCGCTAACCAGATCAGGAAATTGGTTGAAGATCTTGGGATCAAAAAGGTCTTTGCTATAGGTAGTAAAATAGCTGATGAGGCGGATATTCGCTTTATTAAAGACAGTTTGGCTGATTTTGAGCTGCTGGGTTTTGTTTCTTTAAGTGAAGATATCAAACAGGCTGATTTGGAAGGAGTTTCTCCTTATGATATCGGTGGCACGATAGTTGAGGAAATCAGGTCAATCAAGGACCAGTTGCTGGCAAGATTGAACAGTTGAAGTCGGCCGTAATACCAGGTGAAAAAATATGACCATTATGTCGAAACTTGCTGGAATTTTTGGCAAGGAATTGCTGTAATCGTGCCGAATAAACTTCCCTGTGAGAAAAAGAGAAAAATATCACAGGGGAGGCGGGAGGGTTGACCGGAAGACTGAAGCAACTGCTGGCAGGCTGGCTGGGGCTATTGCTGACCCTGAACAGTCTGCCTTTGCTTTGGGCGGCAGAAATGCCGCGAGATATCAAGGGCCACTGGTCAGAAGCCGTTCTGCTGCGGCAGTGGGAGCGGGGGATACTCACCGGCGAACGGCAAAAGGAAGGCTTTTATCTCCGGCCCAACCGGCCGGTCAGCCGGGCGGAGCTGGTGGTGGTGCTGCTGCGTAACGGCTATGTGCTGGCGCAGCCATTAGCAAAAGAGCCGGTGTTGCCCGGGGACAGCCGGGGCCACTGGGCAGCCCCTTATCTGGCACAGGCGCAGGTTCAGGGGCTGTTAAAAGGCTATCCCGACGGCAGCTTCAAGCCTGACAGACAGGTAACCAGAGCCGAACTGGCCGTCTTGTTGGCCCGGCTGCCGGGCCTGCCTGCAAAGGAGAGCGGTGACGGTAAGAAGCTGCCACAGGATGTCCGGGGGCACTGGGCAGAGGAGGAAATCAAGCGCCTGGTGACAGCAGGCATAATCCAGGGCTATCCGGACGGCAGTTTTCAGCCGGAGCGGGCGGCCAGCCGGGCCGAAGTGGCGGTGTTGCTGGATCGCCTTTGGCCGGCCCATACACCTCCTGATCAGGATGGCGATGGCCTTAATGACGGGCTGGAGGCCCGGCTGAACACCAATGCTCAGCTTGTGGACAGTGATTTTGATGGGGTAAGGGATGGAGAAGAGGGGCAACTGGGGATAGATCCGCTGCGACCAGATAGTGATGACGATGGCCTCAGTGACCAGGAGGAAATTCTGCTGCAGACTGATCCGCGGCGACGGGATAGTAATGGCAATGGACGCAGTGATGGGGAGGAACTCTACCCGCAGACTTATTACAGGGCGGACAAGCCTCTGCAACCGGCTATTTCAGCCTTGCTGCCGGCGCCCGCGATTTACGCGCTGGCGGTCAGGGAGAAAGGGACCAAGGAGAGTTTGGCCCTGCAAAACAATCCTGCTCTGTTAGGATCGGCCCTGGAGGTTATTGCTGCCCCCAGGCGACAGGGAAGCATCACCTTGCAGGCAGATCTGGCGCTGGCAGCAGCTGGAGGGGCGGCCAATTTGCTGGTAGCTCATTACCGGCCAGAACGGGGGCAGATGGAGTATTTTTCACCCCGGATACTGGAAGATGGGCGAATCCGGGTAGAAGCTGTGGAGCTGGCAGGCACCTGGTATCTGGTAGATAGGCGGCGTCTGGGACAGGCGGTTTCCCGGGAGGAACTGAAAGAGAGGGATGTGCTGTTACTGGTGGATGCTTCCGGCTCCATGGGTACAGTGGATAAAGAAGGCTACCGGCTGGAACTGGCTGCTGACCTGGTGCAGAGATTGGGGGCTGCTGATCGAGTGGCAATAATGGCCTTTACCGAAAAAACTGAATTATTAGTACCACTGACAGTGGATAAGGCCAGGATCCGGGCTGCCCTGACCGGGATCGGCAGTGATGGGGATACTGATCTGCAGGGGGCAGTGGCAGCGGGGATAGATTACATGCTCAGGGAAGGCCGCCCGCAAGCGGAAAAATCCATTGTACTTTTTACAGAGGGACACAATACCCGACCGGAGGTATTATGGGAACTGGGTGAGAAGGCAGGTAGCAGTGGGATCAGGATTCACACCCTGGGCCTGGGCGTTGGGGTGCATGGAGTGCTGCGGGACCTGGCAGAAGCCAGTGGTGGTCAGTATCAGGATGACTGGCATGGGGAGGAACTGCTGGCTTTGTATCCCGCCGCTCCGGCAGAGGACAGGGATGGAGATGGTTTGCCTGATGGGGAAGAAAGGCAGGGCCTGTTGACCCAATACGGCCAGGTTATTTTTACCGATCCGGAGCGAGCAGATACGGATGGGGATGGCTTAACTGATGGAGAGGAAATGGGTATCAGCCAGGCCAAACCTTTCGGGTTGACAGTACAGATGGCAGTTCCAGGGTATAATATTCAGTCCAATCCTTTATTCCCGGATACAGATGGAGATGGCTTGCCGGACAAGGAGGATCCCAGGCCCCAGGTACCGGACTGGCCGATTCTGGTATTATTGCATGGTTTATTTTCTGACCGCACTATCTGGGGAATGTATAAAGACAGGGAGCATATCGCTCCTGACAGTTTCCTGGGTTACTGGCGGGAAATGGGCTATAATCTGGAGCAGGTACTTGCCTATCAGTATCCTTCAACAGAACATGTCAGCAGGGTGGCGGCCAGTCTGGCCGCAGCCTTACCAGTTGAAGAAAAAAAGCGACATCCCTATGGCAAAAGCTATTGTTATCTGCTATTAGGCCATAGTAAAGGAGGGCTGGTGGCCCGTTATGTAGTGGAGCACAGTCTGTTCCGGGGGCGACCGGTGCTGGGGCTTTTCACACTGGGAACCCCGCACTGGGGCTGGTCACTGCTGAGCGGTTTTTACAATGACCTGGCCCCGGATAGTGAATTGTTTGTTGTCCAGGAAAGAGAGCCCCTGAAGCGCATTTGTCAGCCATTGACGGGCAAGCCGCTGGGAGTACCATATATTCCGCTGGCAACTGAGTACAATTCCTGGACGGAAAAACTGGTAATAGCTGACGAGGAGGTAGCAGCTTTGAAAAAAGCCGGAGACTGGGTGGTGGGCAATACCAATGCTCTGGCGCAGGGTATTCCGGCCCGCAAGCGTTACCTCCTGCGCACTCCGGAGAAATATTATCACTGGGAAAGTCACCACAATTCTCTGGTCTGGGCCACTGTCTGGCAGGAAACAGAAAAAATTCTGGGCAGCAATTAGCTTCATGCCTGTGCATGAGGCTTCTTTTTTTGCTCATACTAATGCCAGGAGGTGAAAGGCTGTGGAAAATCGCTATCGCATTGCCTTTTTTACACTGCTGGCGGTTGTAATCATCGGGCTCTTATTGACTATTAATTTTGCCTATGGGGACAGGCCCCGCTTTTGTTCCAATTGTCATCTGATGCAGGGGGAATATCGCACCTGGGCAAGTTCGGTCCATCAAGGAGTAGGGTGTAATGACTGTCATGCTCCCCATGAGTGGCCCCGGAAATGGTGGTTTAAAAGCAAGGCTGGCCTGGGGCATATTTATCGCAATACTACGGGACAGTTTCCGGCGGTGCTGCGGGCTACTCCTCAGAGCCAGGAAGTGATTCAGGCCAATTGTATTCGCTGTCATAAAGGGACATTGCAGAAAATCAATACGGAACAGAAATGCTGGAATTGTCACCGGGGAACCCCGCATGGACAAATGCTGGAAAGGGTGAAAGAAGGATGAATTTTTCAATGCGCACTAAAGGAATAATCTTGCTGGTTTTAGCTGGCCTGGTCCTCTGGGCTGCCGGTTGTGCCGGGCCGGAGGGGCCAAAGGGACCGGAAATCAAGAAAGGTGCCATCAAGGAAGAAACCTATGATCCCTCCGAATGGGGCAAGGTCTATCCCCTGGAATATGAGACCTATCAAAAAAATAAACTGGCGGAGCGCACCAAATATGGCGGATCAGTTAAATACTCAAAATTTACTACAGAGCCGGAAATCAAGGAATTGTTCAAAGGCTATGGTTTCAGTATCGACTATAACGAGGAACGGGGACACGTATATTCACTGGAAGATATTCGTGCCACCAAACGGAAAAAACCCAGTGCCTCTTGCTGGACCTGCAAATCGGCGCAAGTACCCAAGTTAATCCGCGACATGGGGGATAAGTTTTTTACCAGTGATTTTGAGGAAGTAGGGAAGAAGATCAATGTCCCCATCAGCTGTGCTGACTGCCACGACCCGGAAACTATGAACCTGCGCATTACCCGGCCACCATTTGTGGAGGCTATGAAGGAACGGGGGATTGATGTTACCAAAGCCAACCGCCAGGCCATGCGCAATTATGTCTGTGGCCAGTGCCATGTGGAGTATTATTTCCGCAAGGATAACAAGAAAGTGGTATTTCCCTGGAAAAACGGGCTGGAACCGGAGCAAATCGAGAAATATTATGACCAGTATGAGGGGGGCCCTTTCTTCGACTGGGAGCACCCGGATTCCAAAGCCAAATTGCGAAAAGTCCAGCATCCCGAATTCGAAACTCATATGACAGGTATCCACGGTAAAGCGGGAGTGACCTGCGTGGATTGCCACATGCCCTATTTACGGGATAAGAATAAAGTCAAATATTCTTCTCACTGGTGGACCAGTCCCCTGAAAGATGTGGAGCGCTCCTGTGCCGTTTGCCACCGGGCTCAGAAACCGGAATGGTTCAAGGAAATGATTTACCGGATTCAGGACCGGACCTGGGCGTTGCAACAGCGGGCAGCTCAAACCCTGGTGGAGGCTCACCAGGCTGTAGCCGCGGCTGAAAAAGCCGGACGCCCGGCAGCTGACCTGGAAGCCGCCCGGCGCTTGATCGTGCAGGCTCAGTGGCGCTGGGACTGGGTGGCAGCGGAAAACTCCCGCGGTTTCCACAACCCTGACCAGGCGCTAACAGTCCTGGGACAGGCTATTGACCTGGCCAATCAGGCTATCAAAAAAGTTAAGTAAAAGAAGTAGCCCTGACCTGTACAAACATCGGTCAGGGCTTTATAATTTTGATAGCAAGCAAGAGAGAGGTGAAGGGATGTTTAAAGCAGCAATGCTGTTTATTCTGGCCGGTCTGGCGGAAATCGGGGGCGGCTATCTGGTCTGGCTGGCCTTGCGGGAGCAAAAGGGCTGGTTCTATGGAATCGCCGGGGCGACTATCCTCATTCTCTACGGTATTCTCCCCACCCTGCAGGAGTTTCCTTCCTTCGGGCGGGTTTACGCCGCTTACGGTGGTGTATTTATCGCCCTTTCGCTGCTCTGGGGCTGGGGGATTGATGGCAGACAGCCCGATTTCTGGGATGGGCTGGGTGCGGCCATAGCATTGCTAGGAGCTGGTATTATCCTCTATGCACCCCGGGGTTAATCCCCCTTGTCTTTAACTAATTAAAACACTAATATATTGCAGAAGCGATGAGAATGGCGTATAATGGCAGGTGAACAGGCAGTGAAGGAGGGGGACCATGAACTATCGGTCCAAACTGGAACATCCACTGGTTGACCGGCTGTTTGACGCCATTTTGTTATTGCAAAACCGGGAGGAGTGCTATCGGTTTTTTGAGGATATCTGTACGGTGGCGGAAATCCAGGCCCTGGCCCAGCGCCTGGAGGTGGCCAGATTGCTGGAAGCCAATGCCACTTACGGGGAAATTGCGGAACAGACCGGGGCCAGCAGTGCCACTATCAGCCGGGTCAAACGGGCCCTCTATTACGGTGCTGATGGTTATAAGCTGATTTTGCGCCGTCTGGCCGAGGAGAAAGGGGAATAGAGATGGAGAAAGAAAAATTCTGGCGCATACCGGCAGGAGTGCGAGACTGGTTGCCGGGGGAAAGAGCCAGCCGCAGGCAGCTGGAGGAGGTTATGACCCGGACTTTTGCCCTCTGGGGTTATCGGGAGGTGGCCACTCCCACCCTGGAATACTGGGATAGCATCAGCCTGGGCCTAAATGATGAGGGCAGGGAAGTCATTAAGTTAATTGACCGCAATGGCGATATTCTGGCCCTGCGGCCGGACTGGACCACTCCAATTGCCCGGCTGACGGCCAGTCGCCTGGCCCAGTGGCCCTTGCCCCTGCGCCTTTTTTACAGTGGCCAGGTTTTTACCCAGGTAGAACCGCAGGTAGGGCGCTGGCGGGAGTACGGCCAGGCCGGGGTGGAGTTGATCGGCTTGCCGGGAGGCTGGGCTGATGGGGAAGTAGTGGCCCTGGCTGCTGAAAGCCTGCTGGCCGCCGGCTTAAAGGAATTTCAACTGCATCTGGGACACATGGGATTACTGCAGGGTCTGATGGCTGAACAGGGCCTGACTCCTGAACAGGAGAGGGAAGTGAAAGCCGCTGTGTCCAGAAAAGACCTGGTGCGGGCGGAACAGCTGCTGGGTCGGGGAGCGGAACTGCTGACCCTGCGGGGAGGCCGGGAGATGCTGGTGCGGGCAGAGCAACTGACCAGGGGACCGGAAGCGGCTCAGGCTCTGGCCGAGCTGGGGGAAACCATGGACTACCTGGAGGCTTATGGCCTGGCGGAACGGATTGTCCTGGACTTCAGCCTGCTCAGAGGGCTGGATTATTATACCGGTGTAATTTTTGAAGGCTTTGCCCCCGGCCTGGGCTTCTCCCTTTGCGGAGGCGGCCGTTATGATGGGCTGCTGGCCCGCTTCGGGCAGCCGTTACCTGCTACTGGCTTTGCCATAGGCTATGAACGGCTGCTCCTGGCTCTGGAACGGCAGGGAGTAAATAGACAGGGGATGGATACCGAGGTACGGTTACAGCGGAGGGAAAAGAACTGGACAGAAGTGCTGGCTGAGGCCAGAAGGCGCCGGGCAGCAGGGGAGATAGTGATAGTGGAGGGATAAACTATGCTCAAGAAAATGGCAGCCTGGTTGGCCACCAGTCAGGGCCTATCGGCAGAGGACGAGGAAGTACTCCTTTACTCCTTGACCATCCTTACCACTACCCTCGGTAATATTCTGGGCCTGGCCCTGCTGGCCTGGCTGCTGGACACCGGGTGGGAAACCATGGCAGTAACCCTGCCTGCAGTTACCCTGCGCATGTGGGCCGGAGGTGGCCATGCCA
Organism: Carboxydocella sporoproducens DSM 16521; assembly: GCF_900167165.1. Classification (NCBI taxonomy): domain Bacteria; kingdom Bacillati; phylum Bacillota; class Clostridia; order Eubacteriales; family Clostridiales Family XVI. Incertae Sedis; genus Carboxydocella; species Carboxydocella thermautotrophica. The sequence continues at coordinate 23,728 of NZ_FUXM01000025.1, forward strand.
CTGCCCCCTGGCGCTGCGTTATGGTAGGAACTACCGTAATGGCTCTGCTGGCCTGGCTAACCCGGACGGCCTCCTACTGGTTGGAGCCGGTTGTGCCTGTGCTGGTAATACTGGCTGCCCTAATTACCTGGCGTTATGCTCCGGCGCCGGCCCCCAATAAGCCGCTGAGCAGCCGGCAACAGGCGGATAAACTGCGTCGACGGGCTTTGATTACCCTGACCTTCTGGGCGATTATCATCTTCTTGTTCTGGTTGCTGGCAGTACCGGCCTGGTTGACAGCAGGGATGGCTTTAGGTCTGTTCTGGCAGGGGTTAACGGTAGTGCCTCCTGTTTATCACTGGCTGGGCAAATATTTTTAGATACCAGCAGGATTTTTGCTATATTTTGTCGAAAATGCATCTAGAGAGTATAAATAGCGACAGCCCGGCCCCTGTTTCGAGGAGGCGATGGACCCATGTTGAAGCGGATCTTGAGCGGGTTGGTTAATGTGCTCTTGTTGCTGGCACAGGCTAATGTGGATATAACCAGTAGTCTGTTTGTCTATGAACCCGAAGTGCCGAAAAAATTGAGGAAATAGGGCGGGTTTCTTGGGCTGTCGCTATTTTAAAAATAAACAAGAAGAGGGAGAAAATGCAGTTACAGGTTTTGTTACTATCCTGGTGGCCGGCCATGGCAGCCTATTTGTTATTGTTTACTACCTTGCTGGGCAAGCGGGGAACATTGCTACAGGTACTGGGGTTGGGCCTGGTGCTGGCGCTGGCAGATGGTGTTGTTGCTGCCCTGGTTAAACAGGCGGGCCTTCCTTATGGTTTGCATATTCCTGTTTCTTTGGCCTTGATGGCTTTAGGGGGCAGCATTGTTTGGAGGCGTATCTGGTTTAGCCTGGTTGTGGCAATATTAAGCTATCTAACCATGATAGTTATTGACATTTTTACCGGAATACTGGTTGTAAAAATCTTAAATCAACAAAATTTTTTACAAAAAGCTTTAAATGACTGGCGTTTAATGATTTTAGTTGGTCAGTTACAAATGATTCCTGTTTATCTGGCTGCCTGGTGGACCGGACGCCGACGGATAGTCTGGTTCGACCTGTACCAGCGCAGGATTCGTGGATAAAAGGATGGGGAGAAATGCCTTCCAGACAAATCAGCCGCAAAGTGGCTTTTTTAATCGCTAATATCCTCTTGCAAGGTTGGCTTTTCTTATTGCTGGTAACTTTACAGCTATTTTGGCGATACGAGACTCGCTGGAGTTCGGTGCTGAGAAGTGATAGCTTGCTCATCACCATCGGACTCCTGGGGGTCTTTTGCGCTATTTTGGGGGTATTCATGGTCAGGGAAATCATCCGTATGGCTGATGTGGAAGAAGAAGCTAGGCTGCAGGCTCTGCAACTGGAAGAGGCCAAAGAGTTTAATGCTACTTTAAGTGCTTATCGTCACGATTTCCTCAATCACCTCCAGGTCATCGGGGGCTTGATTCAACTGGGCAAGCCTCAGGATGCATACGAATACCTGGCGGAAATCACTGCCCAGTTGATCGGGGCCAATAAAAACCGGCTGGTCAGTCAGCCGGAGGTAGAAGCCCTGTTGTGGAAGAAGAAGGCACTGGCCGAGGAAAAAGGGATACGGTTACAGTTCAATATCCGCTCCAATCTGGGTCAGGCGGAAATCAGCGGTCTGGATCTGGCCCGCATCCTGGGCAATCTGCTGGATAATGCCATTTATGCTGTCAAGGATTTGTTGCCCCGGGACCGGATAGTTACTGTAAGCATCGAGGAACTGGAAGAAGGCTTTCGCCTGGCGGTACATAACTGGGGGCCCCCTATCCCCGTCAAACTGCAAAGACTAATCTTTGAGCGGGGTTTCACTACCAAAGGGGCTGAAGGCAATGGTCTGGGACTGGATATAGTAGCCACTCTGGTTCAGAAGAATCGCGGAAAAATCAACCTGGTCAGCACCGAAGCGGAGGGAACCACTTTTACTGTCTGGTTGCCCCGCCGGGACGGGAATCTGGCGGTTACCATTTGGGCTGGACCGGGCTTATGGCTCTAGCGCCTGATGCAAATCCGGCGCTTATTTTTTTATTGACTTTTTCTCCATTACCATGATAGTATATTAGTAAATCATCACTTTAACTAACTAAAGAGGAGAAGGGCTATGTTCAGTAAAAATAACGATTTCTTAACCGTTGCCCTGCCCAAGGGGGCTTTGTTTGCGGAGGCGGTGGAGTTGCTGGGCCGCTGTGGCTTAAATACAGACCAGTTGCTGGGGGACAGCCGCAAGCTCTTTTTTACTGATGCGGAACAGGAAGTTAATTACCTCATTTGCCGGCCCACGGATATTCCTACCTTTGTGGAATACGGAGCAGCGGATCTGGGGATAGTGGGGAAAGATACCATTGCCGAACAGGGCAAGGATGTTTATGAGTTGCTGGATTTGAAATTCGGTTTTTGCCGTTTTGTGGTAGCGGCTCCTAAGGCGCTCACTCCCATAACCGATTGGTCGCAATGGGCGGCAGCCCGGGTAGCCACCAAGTTTCCCCGGGTGGCGGAACAGTTTTTCCAGAGCAAAGGTTTGCAGATGGAAATTATCAAGCTGCATGGCAATATCGAGCTGGCTCCCCTGGTGGGGCTGGCGGACTTGATTGTGGATCTGGTTTCTACCGGTCGTACTTTGCGGGAAAACAATCTGGCGGAAGTGGAGGAGATTTTTCCGGTTACCGCTCGCCTGATTGCCAACCGGGTCAATCTGCGCATCAAGGATAGGCGGATCGGGCCGTTACTGGAAAAGCTGAAATTCCATACCAGCCAGCGGCACAGTGATTGTTGAGGAGGGACGAAGATGGTGTTCAGGATTTTGCAAGCCGGTTCGGTAGAGGCAGAACGGCTGTTAATGAAGGAATATGGCGATCTGGCCTGTTATGAACAGGCAGTCAGGGAGATCCTGGCGGAAGTCAAATGTCGAGGAGATGAGGCGGTACTGGCCTACACGGCCCGCTTTGACGGGGTAGAGCTAACAGCAGCCACCATGCGCGTATCCGAGGCAGAGGTAGCTGAGGCTTATACCCGGGTGGATGAGGAGTTTCTGGCGGCCCTGCGCCTGGCCCGGGATAATATTAGTGCCTTTCACCAGAAACAGCTGCCCAAATCCTGGGCAGAACCAGACCAAAAGGGGAATGTGCTGGGCCAGCTGGTAAGGCCCCTGGAGCGGGTAGGAATTTATGTCCCGGGGGGGACTGCCGATTATCCCTCCTCAGTGCTAATGAATGCCATTCCTGCCCGGGTAGCAGGGGTAAAGGAGATTGTTATGGTGGCTCCACCCAGGCGGGATGGACGTTTGAGTCCCTATACCCTGGTGGCGGCCCGGGAGGCAGGAGTGACGGAAATCTATAAAATCGGGGGAGCGCAGGCTATCGCTGCCCTGGCCTTTGGCACCGAAACCATCCGGAAGGTGGACCTGATTACCGGTCCGGGCAATATCTATGTTACCCTGGCCAAGAAGGAAGTCTATGGCCGGGTCAATATCGACATGCTGGCCGGGCCCAGTGAAATCCTGATTATCGCTGATGAGACTGCCAATCCTCGTTATCTGGCAGCTGACCTTCTATCCCAGGCTGAACATGATGTGCTGGCTTCCTCAGTGTTGCTCACCCCCAGCCGGGAGCTGGCAGAAGCGGTAGCTGGGGAAGTGGAAAAACAGCTGCAGGCCCTGGAGAGACGGGAAATAGCGGCTAAAAGTCTGGTGTCTTACGGTGGGGCAATTATCACTGCTGATCTGGAGGAAGCGGTAGCACTGGCTAACCGCTATGCTCCTGAACACCTGGAATTGCAAGTGCAGGACCCCTGGCAATGGCTGGGCCTTATTCAGCATGCCGGTGCCATTTTTCTCGGACCCTATACACCGGAACCGGTAGGGGACTATCTGGCCGGGCCCAACCATGTGCTGCCGACTGGTGGTACCGCCCGTTTCTATTCCGCCCTTAATGTGGAGACATTTATGAAGAAAACCAGCCTCCTTTCCTATACCGCCCGGGGTTTGAAAGCAGAAGGAGAGGCCATTGTCAAACTGGCTAATACAGAAGGATTGACCGCCCATGCCAGGGCAGTAGCGGTACGCCTGGAAGACCTGACAGAGGAGGGAGAGCAGTGATTGAGGCGCGCGCCTGGCTACAGGCCCTTAAACCTTATGATCCCCACGAATTACCCTGGCGGGTGAAACTGGATGCCAATGAAAACCCCCATCCGTTTCCGGCACCGGTGCTGGCCGAAATGCTGGCGACTTTGTCGACCGGTCTGTTTCAGCGCTATCCTGACGCTACTGCCAGTCAGCTGCGGGTTGAGCTGGCGGCCTACTGTGGGGTAGAAGCTGACCAGATTCTGCTGGGCAATGGCTCGGATGAAATCCTGCATCTGGTCTGCCAGGCTTATGTTGGACCCGGGCGCCAGGCGGTTTATGGTGGACCCAGTTTTGCCATGTATGCCATCAATACTCTGGCTACTGGTGGTACCCCGGTTGAAGTGCCGCTGGATGAGGAATTCAACCTGGAACTGGCGCCTTTACTGGAACAGGCACAGCAGCCAGCTACCGGGGCAGTCTTTATCTGTACCCCTAATAACCCTACCGGCAACCTGGTGGGAAGAGATGAGATCATTCAGGTGCTGGAAAGGACCGAGGCCCTGGTGGTAGTGGATGAGGCCTACTACGAATTCTGCGGGCAAACGGTAGTGGATTTGCTGCCCCGTTACCCCCAGCTCCTGATTCTCCGTACCTTTTCCAAAGCCTTTGGCCTGGCGGGACTGAGGGTGGGCTATGCCCTGGGTAACCGGGAGCTAATCAGGGAACTGCATAAAGTGCGCCAGCCCTATAATCTCAATGCCTTTAGCCAGCTGGCAGCATTGACGGCATTACGCCACCGGGAGCTGTTTGTCCAGCAAATAGAGACTATCTTAAAGGATAAAGAGGAACTGAGCCGGGAGCTGGCAGAGATAGCGGGGGTGAAAAAAGTTTGGCCCAGTGCCGCCAATTTCCTGCTGGTGGAATTTGACCGGCCAGCGCAAGCAGTAGCTGCTGCTTTGGCTGAACGGGGGATACTGGTGCGTTTTCTGGGCCATCCCCGTTTGACTAATTGTCTGCGAATTACTGTGGGTACAATGGAGGAAAACCGCCTGCTGATGGCGAATGTAAAAGAGGTGCTGGCAAAATGAACCGAACCATAGCGGTGGAGAGGACAACCAGGGAAACCCGGGTGAAGGTGGTACTGGAACTGGACCAGATACGTCCGCCCCGGATCGAGACCGGGGTCGGGTTTTTCGATCATCTTCTGACCCAGATCGGACAGCATGGGCTCTTCGGGCTGACAGTGGAAGCCAGTGGGGACTTGCAGATTGATGCCCATCATACTGTGGAAGATGTGGGCATCACCCTGGGACAGGCCCTGGTACGCGCACTGGGGGATAAAGCGGGAATTAACCGCTTTGGGGAGGCGACAGTGCCGCTGGATGATGCCCTGGTCCAGGTAGTAGTGGACTTGAGTGGCCGGCCTTACCTCAATTTCGACCTGACCTTTCCCCGGGCCCAGGTAGGCAATTTTGACCTGGAACTGGTGGAGGAATTCTGCCGGGCCCTGGTTAACCACGGGGGCTTGAACCTGCATGTGCGCGGTCTGGCGGGGCACAATTGCCACCACCTGGCCGAGGCCTGTTTCAAGGCTCTGGGGAGGGCTCTGGGTCAGGCGACTATGGTAAATCCCCGCATTCCGGGGGTTTTGTCCAGCAAGGGTGTATTATGATGGGGGTAGGAAAATGACCGTCGGTATAATCGATTACGGTGCCGGCAATTTGCGCAGTGTGGTGCGGGCTTGTCAGGCTGCCGGATTGGAAACGATAATTCTGGCTGAACCGGGAGAGATGGTGGCCGTCAGGGCCCTGATTTTACCCGGGGTTGGCCACTTTGGCTATGGCATGGAAAGGCTCAGCGGGGGTGGCTGGGTGGAGCCCTTAAAGGAACTGGTTGCCATGGGCAAGCCGCTTTTAGGGATCTGCCTGGGTATGCAGCTTCTGTTTGAAAGCAGTGAAGAAAGCCCCGAACAGCCGGGACTGGGTTTGTTGCCCGGACGGGTGGTGCGTTTTCGGGGAGAACTGAAGGTGCCCCATATGGGCTGGAATCAGCTGGAGTTTACCGCTAACCCCTGGGGGCAACAGCTGTTTCAGGGGCTGGCGACAGGGACCTATTGTTATTTTGTCCATTCCTATTATGTGGAAGCAGCACAGGCAGAAACGGTAGCTGCCTGGTCTGAGTATGGTCGTCCTTTTGCGGCGGCGGTGGCAGCTCCCGGATTATGGGGGGTACAATTCCATCCGGAAAAGAGCAGCCGGGATGGATTGCGGATACTAAAAAATTTCGGGGAGTTGATTTACGGTGCTGATTATTCCGGCCATTGATTTGCGGGAAGGCAAGTGTGTCAGGCTAGTGGAGGGAAAGGTGGAAAATGAGACCATCTATTCCCATGATCCCGTGGCAGTTGCTCTGGGCTGGCAGGAGCTGGGGGCTAGAATGCTGCATCTGGTCGATCTGGATGGAGCTTTTACCGGCAAACCCTATAACCGGACCTGTATTGAAGCCATTGTCAGGGAAGTGAAAATCCCTGTTCAGCTGGGTGGTGGTATTCGCAGCCTGGAGACCATCGAGGAGTTGCTGAACCTGGGAGTGAATCGGGTGATCCTGGGTACGGTGGCCATTAACCAGCCTGCCCTGGTGCGGGAAGCCATCCAGCGCTTTGGGGAGGAGGCCATTGTGGTGGGAATAGATGCCAAAGATGGCCTGGTTGCCATTGAAGGCTGGGAAGCAACGGTGGAAAAAACGGTCGGTCAACTGGCCCGGGAGATGGTGGAGATCGGGGTCAAACGGGTGGTCTTTACCGATGTGCGGCGGGACGGCACTCTGAAAGGTCCTAATCTGGACAGCATTGCTGCCCTGGCCCGGGAAAGTGGACTGAGGGTGATCGCTTCCGGTGGGGTGGCCACTCTGGCAGACCTGCAGGCTCTGAAGGAACTGGAAAGTCTGGGGGTTGAAGCAGTTATCGTGGGTAAAGCCCTTTATGCGGGAACGGTCAACCTCAGTGAAGCATTGGAGGTTTGTGGCTGATGTTAGCCAAACGCATTATTCCCTGCCTGGATGTGGATGGGGGACGGGTGGTCAAGGGCACCAATTTTATCAATTTGCGGGATGCCGGTGACCCGGTGGAACTGGCCCGCTTTTATGACCAGGCCGGGGCCGATGAACTGGTTTTTCTGGACATATCTGCCTCCCATGAGGGGCGGCAGACCATGCTGGAGGTAGTGCGGCGAACGGCGGAAGAGGTGTTTATTCCCTTTACTGTCGGGGGAGGTATCCGCACCGTTGATGATATGCGCCAGATGTTGCTGGCCGGAGCGGACAAGGTTTCGGTCAATACGGCTGCCATCAAAAATCCGGCGCTGGTAGCAGAAGGAGCGCAGCAGTTTGGCAGCCAGTGCATTGTAGTGGCCATTGACGCCCGGCGTCGTCAGCATGGGGATGGCTGGGAAGTTTTTATTCATGGTGGTCGCACTCCCACCGGGCTGGATGCAGTGGCCTGGGCCCAGGAGGTAGAGCGTCTGGGGGCAGGCGAAATTTTGCTCACCAGTATGGACCGCGATGGCACCAAGGATGGCTATGACCTGGAGCTGACCCGGGCCATTGCCCGGACAGTGCGCATACCGGTGATTGCCTCCGGGGGGGCCGGGACGTTAGCACACCTTCTGGATGGGGTGACAAAAGGTGAAGCTGACGCTGTACTGGCTGCTTCCATTTTCCACTTTGGCACTTATACTATCAGGGAAGTCAAGGAATATCTGCGGCAGCAAGGGGTGAAGGTGAGGATATGAAACAAAAGGGAATCCAGGACTTGCAGTTTGGCCCCGATGGCCTGCTGCCGGCTATTGTTCAGGATGTGCATACCAGGGAAGTGCTGATGCTGGCTTATATGAACCGGCAGGCTCTGGAACGGACCCTGGCCACAGGGCGTACCTGGTTCTGGAGTCGCAGTCGCCAGCAGTTATGGAATAAAGGGGAAACCTCCGGCCACTACCAGCTGGTACGGGAAATCGCTTATGACTGTGATGCCGATGCCCTTCTTATCAAGGTGGAACAGGTGGGGGTAGCCTGTCATACCGGGGAATATTCCTGTTTTCACAATCGCCTCAGTTTTGGGGAGAGAGAAGAGCAAGAAAGCCTGGCGGGCAGTGAAATTCTGGTGGAACTCTGGCGAGTAATCAAGGAGCGGCAAGAGACCAGGCCGGAGGGCTCTTATACTGCCAAACTTTTCAATCAGGGGCTGGATAAGATCCTGAAAAAAGTGGGAGAAGAGGCGGCCGAGGTAATTATCGCTGCCAAAAACCGTCAGCCCGAGGAAGTGGCCTGGGAAGCTGCTGACCTGATTTATCACCTCTGGGTACTGCTGGCGGAACAGGGCATGGAACCGGCCCGGGTCTACCGGGAGCTGGCCAAACGGAGATGAATTTATCAGGGTGTCTATCAATAGTGTATAAATGATAGACACCCTTTTCGATTTGTCTATAATATACTGACTTAAATCTGATGGCAGGAAATAGACAAAAATTGACGAATATTTGTAATCAAAAATTTAATTGCTTATAAGCGGAGGCGAGAAGATGAAGGCCAGGTTCTGGAATTTTCGTGCTAAATTATTGTTTATGTTTGCGGCTCTGATTATCATTCCGCTGGTAGTGGCCGGGGTACATGCCCGGCAAAATGCCCAGGCGGGTATTGAAAACCAGACGCGCAAGGGGATTAACGCTCTGGTGGATTCCCTGGCCCGGGAGACCGATAACCATATCCGGGCTTCGGAGAAAATCGTGGAAACCCTGGCTGTTCTGCCGGCTTTGGAGAGCAAGGATTTTGCCGCCCAGCGAGCGATTTTTTCCCAGGTGATTAAAAATAATCCCCAGTTTATGTTTATTTATGCCGGATACCTGGATCAGCCTGGTTTGCCCAGTATCACTCCGACTACAAATCTGCCGGCAGACTATGATGCCCGGCAACGCCCCTGGTTTCAGCAAGCCATCAAGAGTGATAAAATCGAAATCACCGACGTTTACAATGATGCTTCTACAGGGTTGCCGATTGTAACTGTAGCGAAAGCCATCAAAGATAAAAACGGTAAAGCTATCGGGGTACTGGCTGCTGACATCGATCTGGGCAGCCTCAGTGACATGGTTTCCAAGATGAAACTGGGCAAAAGCGGTTATGGCTATATTGTGGACAGAAAGGGGATTGTAATTGCCCACCCGGACCGGGAACTGGTCAGAAAACAAACCAATTTAGGAGAGCAATTGCCTTTCATTAAAAAGGCTCTGGCCGGGGAAGAGGGCTTTACCACTTATACCTTCCAGGGGGTAGAAAAAGTCGCCGGTTACAAGCCCCTGCAGCGCCTGGGTTGGGGTATATTTGTACAGGAGCCGACAGCAGAGGCTTTTGTTGAGCTGGAACACCTGAATACAGCTATTCTCTGGACGACTGTTATCGCAATTCTGGTTGCGATGCTGGTGGGCACCATCTTTGCCCATGGGGTAGCCAAACAGGTGCGCCATCTGGCGGCTGTGGCTGATCAGGTCGCCAGAGGAGATCTGACGGCTGCAGTACAGGGCAAAGGATCCGATGAGCTGGGGTTACTGGCCCAGGGCTTTAACGCCATGCTGGAAAATATGCGCCAGGTTATTACTGAGGTCTTCAATACTTCCAATGCTGTGAATGGCGCCAGTCAGGAATTGACTGCCAGTGCTCAGCAGGCTGCGGTGACTACTGAGGAAATCATGAATGCCATTAATGAAACCATCCGGGTGGTGGAAGAAGGCGCCAGACTGCAGAGCAGTTCTGTACAGACCGCGGAAACAGCCATGCGGGAGTTGAGTCAGGCAATTGCCCAAATCGCCGCCGGGGCCCAGGAGCAAGCAGTGAACGTAACCAGAGGTGCAGAAATGGTTAACCGTATGGCCACAGGAATTGCTGAAATCGGAGAGCGCATGCAACTGGTGGAGGAGGCGGCTCGTCTTAACCGGGAAAAGGCGGAAGCCGGTGGCCAGGTAGTAGCGGAAACCGTTCAAGGTATGGAAGAAATTCGCCGGGTAGTATTTGCAGCAGCGGAAGATATTAAGCAGCTGGGGGCGCACTCCAAACAGATTGGGGAAATTGTCCAGGTTATCGATGATATTGCTGAACAGACTAACTTGCTGGCTCTTAATGCGGCTATTGAGGCTGCACGGGCCGGGGAACATGGCAAAGGCTTTGCGGTAGTAGCCGATGAAGTGCGCAAACTGGCAGAACGATCCAGCCGTTCCACCCAGGAAATCCGGCAATTGATCCAGACTATCCAGAAAGCCACCGAACAGGCGGTTGCGGCGATGGCAACGGGTACCACTCAGGTAGAACAGGGAGTTAGCAAAGCCCATGCGGCCGGTTCCGCTTTACAGGAAATCGTGGAAATCGCCCGCAAGGCAGGGGACGAGCTCCAGGCCATTGCTGCTGCCATTCAAAATGTGCAGCAGCAAAGCCGGGATGTGGTGCAGGCAATTGACAATATCGCTGCTATCACTGAGGAAAATACTGCCGCTACGGAGGAAATGGCTGCTGGCAGTGACAACGTCCTGCTCACTATTGAAAATATCGCCCGGGCTACTGATGATAGCGCCAATGCGGTCAAGAATGTCAGTCACAGTACTCACGAGCTCAAGGCCATTGCCCAGCAGGTAGCAGCTGCGGCCCAAAATCTCTCCGGACTGGCGCAAAACCTGCAGCAGATGGTTAATCGTTTCAGGGTATAAAAACGAAAAGGGGTTAGCCCCTTTTTCTTTTTGTTTAAAAACTTGCCTTTATACAAACAGCAGTCTCCTCAGATTTTAGATGCCCTCAGGCAGGTTGCGATGATCCAATCTACAGAAGCGTCTAATAGTATTGAAGGCATCAGGATCAAAAGGCGTTATTCAACAACTTCATCGAGATCTTTATAAATTCTCGTCAATCCCGGGTGGAAGATGGAAGGCAACGGATAATTCAATTGTAGAAAACAGGCCAGATGGTAGCAAACTTACCTGTTTTCAACCTGTATCGGCATTCATGACTCCTTTGGCTATGGAGGAACTCTGTCAGGCATTCAATCTGGAAGTAGCGAAAGCAGAAATTGAACCTTTAGTACTTACTGCTTCGTTCATTTTGGACTTCCTATGTATTCATCCATTTAATGCTTTTTGCGATGTACCCTTTTTCAGAATGAAAATTGCTAAAAATATTATAAATAATTTTTTTAAACATTATCATTCAGTTCTTTAGCAAGGATAATGGTATCTCTCTTTTTTTAAATCCTAAAAAAGGGCGCACTAATCCCACTAGCCCTAAAATGACTTCTTAATCATCCGGCCTGTAACTTTTTGCCCATATTAGAGATGCTTTTCTTCTCCTTTTTAAGCTACCAGGCTCCGCATCTTCTCTGCCTGATTTTCCCGAATTCGCCCTATCGCCATTGCTAGCATAACACATAGGGCCAGTCCGCACCGCAGCTTCATTTTGGCCATGCCCCGAATGGTATGCTGTT